>NZ_JBHZAG010000014.1:0-140109 GCF_042754125.1 Amycolatopsis sp. NPDC059235 | reverse complement strand
TCCCTTTACTCCCCTCCCCGGGCGGCGGGGGGCCACCCCTTCCCCCCCCCCCCCGCCGCACACCCACTATCGGCACACGGACGCGGGGAAGGCTCCATGGACGTCCTGCTCGACAATCTGGACCTCTTCGGTCCGTTCTTCCTGACCACGATCGAACTGTTCCTGATCGCGGGAGCGTGCAGCCTGGTGCTGGGCACGATCCTCGCGATGCTGCGGGTGAGCCCGGTCCCGATGCTGCGCGCGATCGGCACGACCTACGTCACCGTCCTGCGCAACACGCCGCTGACGCTGGTGTTCGCGTTCCTCGTGTTCGCCTACCCGCTGCTCGACATCGTCAAGATCGACTACTTCCCGACCGCCGCGGTGGCGCTGACGATCTACACGTCGGCGTTCATCTGCGAGGTCGTGCGCTCGGGCATCAACACGGTGCCGATCGGCCAGGCCGAGGCGGGCCGCGCGCTGGGCCTGTCGTCCGGGCAGATCCTCGGCGGCATCGTCCTCCCGCAGGCCCTGCGGTCGGTGGTGCCGCCGCTCGTCAGCATGCTCATCGCGCTGCTGAAGAACACGACGATCGCCAGCGGGTTCTCGGTCGCCGAGGCCGGCGCGATCCGGCAGTACGTGTCCGAGCGCGGCGACAACCAGATGATCGCGCTGCTGTGGGTGGCACTCGGCTTCATCATCCTCGTGTCGGTGCTGTCGCTGGTGCAGCGCAGCCTGGAGAAGCGCTGGAGCGTGGCCCGATGAGCACGGTTCTTTTCGACACCCCGGGCCCGAAAGCGCGGATGCGGCACCGGATTTACGCGGTGCTCGGCATCCTCGTGGTGGCGGCGCTGATCGCGTTCGTGATCTACCGCTTCATCGACAGCGGCCAGTTCTCCGGCCGCAAGTGGGAGTGGCTGCAGTACTCCCAGGTGCAGAGCGACCTCGCGACCGCCGTGCTGGCGACCGTGAAGGCGTTCGCACTGGGCGCGGTGCTGGCCATCGTGTTCGGCGCGGTGTTCGCCGCCGGACGGCTCTCCGATCACGCGTGGGTGCGCGGGTTCTGCACGTTCATCGTGGAGTTCTTCCGCGCGATCCCGCTGCTGATCCTGATGTTCCTGTTCTACTACGGCCTCCCGACCCTCGGCGTGGACACGTCGCCGCTGTTCGCGGTGGTGCTCGGCCTGACGCTGTACAACGGCTCGGTGCTGGCGGAGGTGTTCCGCGCGGGCATCCAGTCGCTGCCGAAGGGCCAGAGCGAAGCCGCGTACGCGCTCGGCATGCGCAAGACCCAGGTGATGTTCACGGTCCTGCTGCCGCAGGCGCTGCGCGCGATGCTGCCGACGATCATCAGCCAGCTGGTGGTGCTGCTCAAGGACACCGCGCTCGGCTTCCTGGTGACGTACCCGGAGCTGCTGTACTACGCCCGCTACATCGGCAGCCAGGGCGACTTCGGCCGTCCGATCGTCCCGTCGACGATTGTGGCCGCCGCGATCTACATCGCGATGTGCCTGCTGCTGACCGCGCTCGCGACGTACTTGGAGCGACGCAACCGGCGTTCGAAGAAGCACATCGACACGGGGGCCAAGGACGCCGCGGACCTCACCGCTGCGGCGACCGGCGGCCTGCGCGGAGGCCCTTTCTGACGGTTCGTTCGTCTTTCGCTCGACGCCCCCGGCGCCGCTTTCGTTGCGGCGCCGGGGGTTTCTTGTTTTAGCTGTGCGCTGTCGGATGTCGCGGCTGGTACAGCGGGAGGACGCTGCCGCTGGGCAGCCGGATCGACGCCCGCGTTCCCCACGAGGCTCTTGCGACTTCACCGTCCACTTCGGCCCCCTTCTCGGTCAGCTGTCGGACTGTTTCGTCGAGGTCGTCGCACATCAGGTAGAACTCCTGCTGTGGTTGTCCTTCGGTCGGGTGTACTGCTAGTTCCGTTGGGGGTAAACGGAAAATGAGCCATCCGTCGCCTGCGTCGACGTGGCCTAGGTCCAGTACGTCCCGGAGGAACTCTCGGTCTGCTGCCGCGTCCTTGCTGTAGAGGATCACGTGGGCGCCGGTGATCATAGGTTTGGTCCTTTCGGGAAGTCCTTCTCCGGCAAGGGGCATCACCGTCTCTGCGATCGAGCCGATCGAGTGATGCGGCCAGTTCTCGGGCGCTGCTAACGTTGATGGCATCAAAGCAAGTTCTGTGGCATGAGGCCGCGAGCATTCTCGCGGCGGCCGCGCAGGTTCCTTGATCGCTCCCGTGCGTTGGTCCGCGCCCTGGTCGGCTTCGACCTCGCCGGCGCACGGCGAGATCGAGCCGCCCCATCCGCCGGAACAAGGAACCCTGGCGAACCGCGCCGAGACGCGCTCCGCGTGCACCAGCCGGGCATCCGGCCTGGCTGTGTCCGGTCCATGCCGCCACGCCCGCTGTCGACAGCTCAGGAGGAACCGCCTATCGCCCAACCACAACTGAATACGCCCGCAGCCGCGAACGAACCACGTTCCCAGCCGACGAGCGACGACGTCAGGAGCCCGCGAGCGAACAGGCCTGGCCAGCCCGCACAGACCCGCCACCCGCGGAGCGAGCAGGCCCGAGGCCCGCGCGAACGCAGCCCGCGCGCACGTCCGGGGCCAACGTGCACAAGCCCGCGACCACGTGAACGAGCCCCGCAGCGCACGAAACCCGCCACCACAGCGGGAATCGCTCACCGGTTACGGCGGAACAGCTTGTCCCCCAGCCAGACGATCGGGTCGTACTTGCGGTCGGCGACGCGTTCCTTCATCGGGATCAGCGCGTTGTCGGTGATGTGGATGCCTTCCGGGCACACCTCGGTGCAGCATTTGGTGATGTTGCAGAGCCCGAGCCCGTGCTCGTCCTGGGCGGCGTCGCGGCGGTCGGCGACGTCCAGCGGGTGCATCTCCAGCTCGGCGATCCGCATGAGGTAACGAGGCCCGGCGAAGCTCTCCTTGTTCTCCTCGTGGTCGCGGACGACGTGGCAGGTGTTCTGGCACAGGTAGCACTCGATGCACTTGCGAAACTCCTGCGAGCGCTCGACATCCACCTGCTGCATCCGGTACTCGCCGGGTTTCAGCCCCTCCGGCGGGGTGAAGGACGGGATCTCGCGAGCCTTCGTGTAGTTGAACGACACGTCGGTGACGAGGTCGCGGATCACCGGGAACGTGCGCATCGGCGTGACCGTCACGACCTCGGCCTCGGTGAACGTCGACATGCGCGTCATGCACAGCAGCCGCGGCCTGCCGTTGATCTCCGCCGAGCAGGAGCCGCATTTGCCTGCCTTGCAGTTCCAGCGCACGGCGAGGTCGGCGGCCTGGGTGGCCTGCAGCCGGTGGATGATGTCGAGCACGACCTCGCCCTCGTTCACCTCGACGGTGAAGTCCTGCAGGTCGCCGCCGGTCGCGTCGCCTCGCCACACGCGGAACTTCGCCTGGTAGCTCACGCGGTCCTCCCGGGGTGGGTCTCCAGCTCGCCGTCGGTGAAGTACTTGCCCAGCTCGTCGAGTTCGAACAGCTCCAGCAAGTCCGGCCGCATCGGGACCTGTTCCTTCACGGCCACGTCGACGTCCGGCACGAGCGGGTTGTCGCCCGGCCGCGCGGAGCAGACGAGCAGCCGGTGCCGCCAGTCCGCGTCCATCGACGGGTAGTCGTCGCGAGTGTGGCCGCCGCGGCTTTCCGTGCGGGTCAGCGCGGCGCGGGCGACGCATTCGCTCACCAGCAGCATGTTCCGCAGGTCGAGCGCAAGGTGCCAGCCGGGGTTGAACTGCCGGTGGCCTTCCACCTCCACCTGTCCCACGCGCCGGCGGATATTCGCGAGTTTTTCCAGCGCCTGCCGGATTTCGCCGGCCTTGCGGATGATGCCGACCAGGTCGTTCATCGACTGCTGCAGCTCGGTGTGCAGCGTGTACGGGTTCTCCGGAGCGCCCTCGGCGGGCGGGTTGAACGGTTCGAGCGCCATCGCGGCCGCGGTGTCCACATCGGACTGCGAAACCGCGGGCCGGTCCTTGAGACCGTCCACATAGGACGCCGCGCCCAGCCCGGCTCGCCTGCCGAACACGAGCAGGTCCGACAGCGAATTGCCGCCGAGCCGGTTCGACCCGTGCATGCCGCCGGAGCACTCCCCCGCCGCGAACAGCCCGGGCACGCTCGCCGCGCCGGTGTCCGGGTCGACCTCCACGCCGCCCATCACGTAGTGGCAGGTCGGACCGACCTCCATGGCCTCCTTGGTGATGTCGACGTCGGCCAGTTCCTTGAACTGGTGGTACATCGACGGCAGCCGCCGCTGGATCTCCTCGGCGGGCAGCCGGCTCGCGATGTCCAGGAACACGCCGCCGTGCGGGGACCCGCGCCCCTCCTTGACCTCGGAGTTGATCGCCCGCGCCACCTCGTCGCGCGGCAGCAGGTCCGGCGTGCGGCGGTTGTTCTCCTGGTCGGTGTACCAGCGGTCGGCCTCGCCCTCGCTGTCCGCGTACTGGCCCTTGAACACCTCGGGCACGTACTCGAACATGAACCGCTTGTCCTCGGAGTTCTTGAGCACCCCGCCGTCGCCGCGCACGCCCTCGGTGACGAGGATGCCCTTCACGCTCGGCGGCCAGACCATCCCGGTCGGATGGAACTGCACGAACTCCATGTTGATCAGCTTCGCGCCGGCGCGAAGGGCCAGCGCGTGCCCGTCGCCGGTGTACTCCCACGAATTCGACGTCACCTTGAACGACTTGCCGATGCCGCCCGTCGCGAGCACCACCGCGGGCGCCTCGAACAGCACAAACCGCCCGCTCTCGCGCCAGTAACCGAACGCCCCGGCGACCGCGCCGTTGTCCAGCAGCAGTTCGGTGACCGTGCATTCGGCGAAGACCTTGATCCGGGCCTCGTAGTCGCCGTACTTCTTGAAATCCTCCTGCTGCAGCGAAACGATCTTCTGCTGCATCGTGCGGATCAGCTCGAGCCCGGTGCGGTCGCCGACATGCGCGAGCCGCGGATAGGTGTGCCCGCCGAAGTTGCGCTGACTGATCCGCCCGTCCGCGGTGCGGTCGAAAAGCGCGCCGTACGTCTCCAGCTCCCAGACGCGGTCCGGCGCTTCCCGGGCGTGCAGTTCGGCCATCCGCCAGTTGTTGAGGAACTTCCCGCCGCGCATGGTGTCGCGGAAGTGCACCTGCCAGTTGTCGTTCGAGTTCGCGTTGCCCATCGACGCCGCGCAGCCGCCCTCGGCCATCACCGTGTGCGCTTTGCCGAAAAGGGATTTGCACACCACCGCGACGCTGAAACCGCGTTCGCGCGCTTCGATCACCGCGCGCAGACCGGCGCCGCCGGCACCGATCACCACCACGTCGTAGCTGTGCCGTTCGACCTCGGTCATGGAATAAGCCACCTCACGAGCTGGGGAGAACTGCCTTGCGCTGCTGGATTTCCGGGGTTCAGCCCACGAATCGCAGGTCCGAGATCGCACCGCTGGACACGAGCATCACGTAGAAGTCGGTCAGCACGAGCGTGCCGAGCGTCGTCCACGCGAGGGCCATGTGCCGCGTGTTGAGCTTCGTGACCTGCGTCCAGATCCAGTACCGGACGGGATGTTTCGAGAAATGCTTGAGCCGCCCGCCGGTGACGTGCCGGCACGAGTGGCAGGAGAGCGTGTACGCCCACAGCAGCACGACGTTCAGCACGAGAATCACGTTGCCGAGCCCGAAGCCGAACCCGGTGGGACTCTGGAAGGCGACGATGGCGTCGTAGGTGTTGACGAGCGAGACGACGCACGCGACGTAGAAGAAGTACCGGTGCACGTTCTGCACGATCAACGGCAGCCGCGTCTCGCCGGTGTAGCGCGCGTGCGGTTCGGCGACCGCGCAGGCAGGTGGGGAGAACCACACCGAGCGGTAGTAGGCCTTGCGGTAGTAGTAGCAGGTCAACCGGAACCCGAGCAGGAACGGCAGTACAAGCACGCCGAGCGGCAACCAGGACGGCATCTCGCCGAACCAGTGCCCGAAGTGGCTGGATCCTTCGACGCAGGAAGTGGACACGCACGGGGAGTAAAACGGCGTCAGATAGTGGTATTCGGGCACCCAGTACGCGGTGCGCACGAATGCCCGGACAGTCGCGTAAACGACGAAGGTGGCCAGCCCCAGCACAGTGAGCAGGGGCGACAGCCACCACCGGTCGGTGCGCAGTGTCCGGGCGGCGAGCCGCGCCCGCCCCGGCGCTCGAACGCCGGTGGGGGCGCGGCTGACGTCGTTGTCAGCGGGGGCGCTCACCGCTGGTCGCGCTTGTAGCCACCGACACCTTCGTCGTCTGCGCCGCTCCACAGCGCGGGATCGTAGGGAGTGTCAGGAACCGGAACGCGTTCGACGGCTTTCGCCTGCGCGGGCACAGCGGGCGGGTGCCCGTCCAGGTCGGCGGTGTCGATGTCGAGCCGCTCGACGTCGTTGGCCAGCCGGCGCACCGCGGACGCGTCGCCGTAGCGCGATCGCAATGCGCCCACGCACTGCCGCAACTGGCCGATGGTGCGCCGGAGTTCGGCGATCTCTGTGGTGGACATCGGAAGCCTCCCTGATGGTGGGGCCGGCAGTTCGGGTGACGATCAACGTCGCCAAGTACGACTCTGCCTCGCGCGGTGCACTGTGACAAGTAGCACATTTACCAGAAAGAAGCATCCTGTACCGGTTGACCTGGGGACTCACGGCCAGATAGGGGCCGAAAGTGGGGGTTCGGGCCGCCACTGGGCCGTCAGCCGCGCAACTCGAGGCCGCCGACGACTGCCTGTCGCTGGACGGAACATTCCTGCCAGCAAACAGAGAGTCACCCGAAGATCACCCCACGCGACAGGCTGCTAGTCCGCCGGATCGTCGCCCGCCAAGAGCTTCGTCAGTCCGGCCTCGTTCGCCAGCCGCTGGGTTTTCACCTCCTCCGCGAACCCGGCCGCCGCGGCTGACAGCTGGCGCAGCGAGTCCGCTCGTGACAGCGCGGACTCGGCCAGCCGCTCGATGGTTTCCGCGTACGGGGCGGCCTGCCGGCCGACCAGGAAGACACCGGCGCGATGGTGCGGGCAGTACACGATTTCCGTCTCGTCCCGCTGTCGGTACCAGCTGAACGCACCTTCCGTCACGGCATGGCTCGGGACGAGCCGGATCTTCACCGTCTGCGAAATCTCCATGAGGTACCGCGCCTGCCGCAGCATTACCTCGGCATCGCCGAAGTGGTTCCGCAGCGCCTCGGTCCCGACGAACAGCTGCGCTTCGATCGCCTCCGCGCCGAACAGAATCCTGTTGCGGCTCAAGCGGTTCTCCACGACCTGTTCCAGGATTTCCTTGTCCCGCAGCCCTGGACCGAACGCCAGCCGCGCGTAGTCGGGGATCTGCAGCAAATCCGGGATCTGCAACGGAGCCCACACCGTGACCGAATCCGCGTTCCGTTCGTGCCCGGACAAGATCGCGTAGTGTGCCGTGTCCGCCTGCGACCCGCGCATGACCCAGCTCGACCCCGCCAGCTCGCGCGTCAGCGCCATGATCCTCGCCTTCTGCTCGCCGACCACTCCGAGCGCGCCCAGCACCCCCGCCACGTCCTCCTGCGTCGGAACCCGGTGGCCCAGCTCCCAGCACGAGAGCAGCGCCGGGTCGACCCCGATCCACCGGCCCAGCTCGCGCAAGCCGAAGCTCGCCTCGATCCGGGCATTCCGCAATGCCATGCCCAAAACACGCTCGTACGGAGCGGGCATCTCCGAATCTCGCATCCGCTGTCACCTCCAGCCGCGGATAGTGCCTGTCCCAAACTGCTGACACCTATTCACGCCGTCATCAGCCGCAGACGAGACCTCGACGGGGTGCTCCGCAGCAGCCGCGAACCCTGTCGGTTGGACCCCGCGCCCCAGCTCCACGGCGGAATCCCGGCCATGCCGCCGGCTTCGTCGGTGCCTGCCGCGCATCCCGAGCCAGCGCGACCGCCTCGCCACCAGCCCTCTTCGGTCACCCCATAGGGGGCTTCTGAATCGATTTTGTTTCCGGCGGGTTTTCGGGTTACCGTGTGCACCGTCACGTTCCCGCGACGCCAGCGCCGCCGTCTCGCGAACCCGTCACGAGCCGGGAGCTTGAGATGAGCAGCAGCCCGAACCCGACCGCCGCGGTGCACCGCGTTCTCGCCGACGTCACCGACCGGATCGCCGAGCGCAGTGCGGACACGCGCGCGGCGTACCTCGCCCGCAGCGCGGCCGCTTTCGAGGAGGGGCCGGTCCGCCGCGGCCTCGCTTGCAGCAACCTCGCGCACGGTTTCGCCGCGATGGACGGCGTCGACAAGCAGGCGCTGCGGCAGCTGCGCGCGCCCGGCGTCGCGATCGTGTCCTCCTACAACGACATGCTCTCCGCGCACCAGCCAATGCAGGAATACCCTGCGTGGCTGAAGAAATCTGTCCGTGAGGCTGGCGGGGTCGCGCAGTTCGCGGGTGGGGTGCCCGCGATGTGCGACGGCATCACGCAAGGCCGGGCGGGCATGGAGTTGTCGCTCTTCAGCCGCGAAGTGATCGCGATGGCGACGGCGATCGCGTTGTCCCACGACATGTTCGACGCGGCGTTGCTGCTCGGTGTGTGCGACAAGATCGTGCCGGGGCTGTTGATCGGCGCGCTGTCGTTCGGGCATCTTCCCGCGGTCCTCGTGCCTGCCGGGCCGATGAATTCCGGCCTGCCTAACAAGGAAAAAGCGCGAGTGCGTCAGCTCTACGCGGAGGGGCTCGCGACGCGGGAAGACCTGCTCGACGCGGAAGCTGCGTCGTATCACTCCGCTGGCACCTGCACGTTTTACGGCACCGCCAACTCGAACCAGATGGTGGTCGAGGTGATGGGCCTGCACTTGCCGGGCGCCAGCTTCGTGCCACCCAACACGCCGTTGCGCCAGGCGCTCACTGAAGAGGCCGGGCGGCGGGTCGTCGAGCTGTCGCGAGGAGAGGCGTACACGCCGATTTCGCAGGTGCTGGACGAAAAAGCGTTCGTGAACGGCATCGTCGCGCTACTGGCCACTGGCGGGTCGACAAACCACACGATGCACCTGGTGGCGATCGCCGCGGCGGCCGGGATTCAGCTGAGCTGGGACGACTTCTCGGACCTGTCGGCGGTCGTGCCGCTGCTCGCGCGGGTGTATCCGAACGGCAGCGCGGACATCAACCACTTCCACGCGGCCGGCGGCATCCAGTTCCTCGTCGGCACTCTGCTCGACGCGGGACTGCTGCACGAGGACGTACTCACCGTCGCGGGTCCCGGCCTGCGCCGGTACACACAGGAGCCGATCCTGTCGGACGGCGAACTGGTGTGGCGAGACGTGCCGACGCGCAGCCTCGACGAAGAGGTGCTGCGTCCGGTGTGGCGGCCGTTCGCGCCGGACGGCGGACTGCGGATGGTGGAGGGCAACTTGGGCCGGGCGGTCACGAAGGTGTCGGCGGTCGCGCCGGAGCACCGCGTGGTCGAGGCACCGGCGCGGGTGTTCACGTCGCAGGAGGCGTTCCGGGTCGCGTTCGAGGCCGGGGAGCTGGACCGGGACGTCGTCGTGGTGCTGCGGCAGCAGGGTCCGCAGGCGAACGGGATGCCGGAACTGCATGGTCTGACCCCGGCGTTGGGGGTGCTGATGGACCGCGGATTCCGGGTCGCGCTGCTCACCGACGGGCGGATGTCGGGGGCGTCGGGCAAGGTTCCGGCCGCGATCCAGGTGACGCCGGAGGCCGCGGTGGGCGGGCCGATCGCCCGGATCGCCGACGGCGACATGGTCCGCTTCGACGCCCGGTCCGGGACGCTCGACGTGCTGGTCGCGGACGACGAACTGGCACAGCGGGACCTGGCGGACGCTCCGCCGTCGGAGGCCGCGTGGAGCGGGACCGGGCGGGAGCTGTTCGGGGCGCTGCGCCGCGCGGTCGGCCCGGCTGACCAGGGCGCGAGCGTGTTCGGAGCGCTCACGCCGGAGCTGGACCTCGCCCGGGGCGTTCCGCCATTCGGAAGCGGGACAATGGACGCGTCCCCCTACGCTCTCCAGACCCAGGAGGTCGGTCAGTGACCACCGGCACGGACCTGCTCGCCCTGTCCCCCGTGATGCCCGTCGTGGTGATCGACGACGTCGACGACGCGGTCCCGACGGCCCGCGCCCTGCACGCCGGCGGGATCGGGGTGATCGAGCTGACCCTGCGCACGCCGGTCGCGCTGGCCGCGATCGAGCGGGTCGCCAAGGAGGTGCCGGACATCGTCGTGGGCGCCGGCACGGTGACGTCGCCGGAGCAGGCGAAGCAGGCCGCCGACGCGGGCGCGAAGTTCCTGGTGACGCCGGGGTGCACGGACGCGGTGCTGGACGCCGCCTTCGCCACCGGCCTGCCGTTCCTGCCGGGCGCGGCCACGGTGTCGGAGGCGATGCGGCTGGCCGAACGCGGGTTGAGCGCCCTGAAGTTCTTCCCGGCGGAGGCCAGCGGGGGCGCGGCGTTCTTGAAGTCGATCGCCGGGCCGCTGCCGCAGCTGCAGTTCTGCCCGACCGGCGGGATCACGGTGTCGTCGGCCCCGTCGTATCTGGCGCTGCCGAACGTCGGCTGCATCGGCGGATCGTGGCTGACGCCGTCGAAGCTGCTGTCGGCTAAGGACTTCGCTGCTGTCGAGAAGCTGGCCGCCGAAGCCGCCGCGCTGCGCTGAGCCCTTCCGGAAACCCGTCGCCTTCGTGTCGGAGGTGGCGGGTTTCTCGGTGGCGCGGACCGATCAGTCGATCGTCGCGTCGTCCAGCAGGCTGGATTCCGCGCCGAACTCGCGAAGCTCGTCGCGGATCACCGTGTACGCCAGTCCTTGCGGATAGCCCTTGCGCGCGAGGAACCCGAGCAGCCGGCGGATCGCGGTCTGCTCGTCGACGTTCCCGAGCGACCTCAGCCGTTTGCGCACCAGCTCGCGAGCCCGTTGCTCCTCGGACTCCCGGTCGACTTCCTCCGCCGCTTGCGCCGCGATCTCGTCGTCGACGCCCTTGCGCCGCAACTCCGCGACCAGCGCCGTGCGCGACAACCCTTGGTTGGCGTGCCGGTCGCGGACCCAGGCTTCGGCGAACTCGGCGTCGTTGACGAGACCGGCCCGGTCCAGCTTGCCGAGCAGGGTTTCGCTGGTCTCGCTGTCGAAACCCTTGCGCCGCAACGTCTGCCGCAGCTCCTCGACTGCCCGCGGCCGGGCGGCGAGGAGGTCGAAGCAGATCTCCTTGGCCTTCTTGGCCCGCTCCTCCGGAGGCAACTCCATCGGATCGACCTTCGGTGCCCTGGCCACGACCGCACTCCCGTTCCCGGCACCGCCCTCGCACGACGGCACCGCCACACCGTTTTCCACCCGGTGCCGAACACCGCCGGTTCAGCACCGTCTCGCCTTCAGCCGACCGCACCGCGGTCGACGAAACTCACACCGGGCCGGACGCGACCAGCCTCCGCGCCGGCGAATTCCAGCACCGGCAGCCCGCGCGCCCGCCGCCTCGAGTCGGCTTGCGCACACCGCGCCGACCGGCCCCGGCCGCAATCGGTCACGAGCCGCTGACCGACCAGCCGCAACCAGCTCACGATCTGCCGACCCACCCAGCCACAACCGCTCGCGATTCGCCGACTGCACTCAGCCGCAGCCGCTCACAATCCGCTGACCGTGCTCAGCCGCAGCCGCTCACGATCCGCCGACCGCACTCAACCGCGATCGCTCACAATCCGCCGGCCGCACTCAACCGTCCCGCACCCAGTCAAGGAACCCTCTCCCCACCAGGAAGCAAGACACCGACGCCTCCGTCCGGAACACCGCCATGCCCGAAGATCCCGTCGCGGCGAAACCGCACCGGAACCCCGGTTTCAGCGGCAGCCCGGCACCAGACCCGAGCACCGGGGAGGGAACCTGCCGATCCCCTCCCCTCCCCGGATCAGAAGTCGACCGGCGCGGGCACTGCCTCGGCTTCGGCGTCGACCTGCGGGCCGATGTTGAGCTTCTCCTTGATGCGTTTCTCTATCTCGTTGGCGATGTCCGGGTTGTCGCGCAGGAACTTCCGCGCGTTCTCCTTGCCCTGGCCGAGCTGGTCGCCCTCGTACGTGTACCAGGCACCCGACTTGCGCAGAATGCCCTGGTCGACGCCCATGTCGATGAGCGAGCCCTCGCGGGAGACGCCCACGCCGTAGAGGATGTCGAACTCGGCCTGCTTGAAGGGCGGGGCCATCTTGTTCTTGACGACCTTGACGCGGGTGCGGTTGCCGACCGGCTCGCCGCCGTCCTTGAGCGTTTCGATGCGGCGGACGTCGAGGCGGACCGAGGCGTAGAACTTGAGCGCCTTGCCACCGGTCGTGGTCTCCGGCGAGCCGAACATGACGCCGATCTTCTCGCGCAGCTGGTTGATGAAGATCGCGGTGGTGCCGGAGTTGTTCATCGCACCGGTCATCTTGCGCAGCGCCTGGCTCATCAGGCGGGCCTGGAGGCCGACGTGCGAATCGCCCATCTCGCCCTCGATCTCGGCGCGCGGCACGAGCGCGGCCACGGAGTCGATGACCAGGATGTCGAGCGCGCCGGAGCGGATCAGCATGTCCGCGATCTCCAGCGCCTGCTCGCCGGTGTCCGGCTGGGACACGAGCAGCGCGTCGGTGTCGACGCCGAGCTTCCTGGCGTACTCCGGGTCCAGCGCGTGCTCCGCGTCGATGAACGCCGCGATGCCGCCGTTGCGCTGCGCGTTCGCCACCGCGTGCAGGGCGACCGTGGTCTTACCGGAGGATTCCGGGCCGTAGACCTCGATGACGCGGCCGCGGGGCAGGCCGCCGATGCCGAGCGCGACGTCGAGGGCGATCGCGCCGGTGGGGATCACGGAGACGGGCGGGCGGTTGTCCTCGCCGAGGCGCATCACCGAGCCCTTGCCGTACTGCTTGTCGATCTGCGCAAGGGCAAGCTCGAGCGCCTTGTCCTTGTCGGGTGCTGCTGGCATGGAAGTCCACCTCGCTGGTTGGGGCCTGTGTCTGTTCGGTTGTCCGGATCAAGCTCGTCCGGGGTTCAAGCTCTGTCCGGTCCGACGCTACGGGGAGGGACCGACAATTCCAGGCGCGGCGACTGATCTGTGGATCGCTGACCCCGTTGTGCACAACACCATAGACGAACAGGTGTTCGAGGTTCACAGCGACACGCCCATCCGGCGCGGTTTTCGCCCTCCGCCGCTTCCGGACCCGGAACCCCCAGGTCAGCGCCGTTCCGGCGGCACCTCGAACTCGACGCAGACCGCTCGCCAGATCTCCTTGGCCGACGTCCCCGAGTTCAGCGCCTCTTCGACCGTGCGCCCGCCGAGCCCGCTGAACACGTGGTCCTTGGCGAGCATCTCGGCGCGTCCGGACCCGAACTCCTCGGCCATCAGCCGTCGGAACACCGTGATACGCATCGGGCGAATGCTAGCTTTCCCGCTCCGCCGGGGATCACTCCCCCGGCTGGACGTTCTGTTCGAAGTAGTCGGCCAGCGCGCCCGGCGTGGCCGCCTGCCCGCCGGAATTCACCTGATAGAGGAACCCGACGAGGGGCCGGTCCTTCACGGTGAACACGAGGACTGCCGACGACTGCCCGGCCGCCGACGCGTAGTGGCCTTCGAGGGCGTTGCCCTTCCAGTCCGCTTCGGTGCGATCGCCGCCCGCGGAAGACAGCAGTCCGTCGGTGTACTGCTTCAGCTCCGCTGCCGACTGTCCCTGCACGTACGTCACCTGAGTGCCCGCGCGTCCCGGCGCGGCGCACGTCGACGCGGCTCCGAGGCTCTTCGCCGGCGCGGCCGGACCGTTGCCCATGCCGGGAGCGCAGCCGCCGTTGTCAGCGACCTTGCCGGCCAGTTGACGCATGCAGCCGGTCAGTCCGGACGAGTCGGCTTGCCCCGGCGTACGGCACTCGTCAGCGGTGTACGTCTTCACCGACGAACCCTGTGTCGTGAGAAACACGGTCAACCCTGCGGCAAGCACGACCACCACAGCCGCCGCGATGCCGATCAACAGCTTGGTGCGACTCTTCTTCTCCGGCGCAGCGGGCGTGTACGTCGGGAAGTTGGACGGTGCCGGCGAAGGCTGGAACGGCGGCATCTGCTGTGGCTGCGTCGGCGAGTACGCCGGGTAGTTGCCTTGTGGCGCAACAGGCGGCGCGTACGGCGCGCCTGACGCCACCTGGCCCTCGACGTTCTGCGTACGCATCGACAGTCCGTCTTTAGCAACATGCTGCGCACCCAATGCGACAGCAGTCTCAGGCTGGTCAAGGCTCGTCGGGACAACGCCGAGCTTCTCCGCGATCATCGACCCGACCAGCGGCAACCGGCTCGAACCGCCGACGAGGTAGATGCCGACGAGACGATCCGAGGTCAGCCCAGCCGAACGCAGCGTCCGCGAAAGCAGCTCCACGCTGCGCAGCATGGCCGGACGCACCAAGCCTTCGAGCTCTCCGCGCGTGACGAGCACGTCCTTGAATGGCTCCGGCATCGGCACCTCTGTCTGCGGATGCCGAGACAGTGCTTCCTTCGCGGCCTTCACGTCTTCTTGCAGCGCGCGTCGCGTACGCCGGTCCGCAGTGGACTCGGGGCGAAGCAGTCGCTGCCAACGCTGCGGGTCCGAGTGCGACACCTCGCGTCCGACGTGGACCATCAGCGCTTGGTCTACGTCGAGGCCGCCGAGGTCGGGCAGACCGTCTTCGGCGAGCACTGTGTAGCCGTTCTGGTTCGCGCCGACGACTGCGACGTCGAAGGTGCCCGCGCCGAGGTCGTACACCGCGAGAGCCTGTCCAGGAGCCAGTGCGCGCTCAGGGAACGAAGCGAAGTGCGCCGCGGCGGCGACCGGCTCCGGCACGAGGACTACGTTTCCGCGAATGCCAGCCAGCCGCGCCGCGCTCAGCAGTACGTTGCGGCGCACCGGACCCCACTGCGCGGGGTGTGTGAGCCGGACCTCGTCCGGCTGTTCCCCGCCGAGCTGGCGCGTGGTCTCGTCGAGCACCCGGCGCAGGATCGCGGCCAGCGCTTCGTTGACCGGCACGACGTCTGTGCCGAGCAGCAGCGTCTGCTCGTCGATGCGCCGTTTAGGGTTGGGTTCGAACCGTGTCGGGTCGAGCCGCGCACGACGTTCGGCGTCCCGGCCGACCATGAGCGTGCGGTCTTCCCCGGCGAAGACCGCGGAGGGCATGTTGGCCGACCCGTCGACCTCTACGACGCGAGGCGGCCTGCCGTGCGCGGAAAGGACGGCAACGGTGTTGGACGTCCCGAGGTCCACCGACAGGATCCGCACAGTAATTTCCCCTCGACTCAAGCAGCGCTGGCGGAGATGCTGCCACGTGCCCGGTCACCGTGCGTGCGGACCCGCGAAACTCGCGACGCACGCAACCCCGGGAAACAACGGAACGTCTCGTCTTCCGAGGACGGGGAGGCAATGACAGAGCTAGTGGACAAGACTCGCCGGGACCAGTTCGGACAGACCGCGGCGAGCGGTCCGGCGAACCGATGGCGGGTCGCGGCGGGCAAATGGAGCCGCTCCGGCTACGTGCACGCGGCAGTGCTGTACCTCGTGGCGCGGCTGGTCGGACTCGGCGCGCTCGCCGCCATGGCCGCGCCCCGGGACTTGCCGTTGGGCGAACGCCTGCAGTCCTGGGACGGCTGGTGGTACCTGCAGATCGCGGAGCACAGCTACACCGGCGTGAGCAATCCGCTCGACGCCGCCGGACTGCCGTATCCCGACGCGTCGTACGGGTACTTCCCGCTGTACCCGGCCTTGACCGGCATGCTCGAGAAACTGCCCGGGGTGTCGTACTTCGGCGCGGGCATCCTCCTGTCGGCGCTCGCCGGAATCGCGGCGGCGACGGCGATGTACCGAATCGGCCGGTTCGTCCACAGCCATCGAGCGGGGTTGCTGCTCGCTGTGTTGTGGGGCGCCGCGCCGATGGCGATCGCCGAGAGCATGGTGATGACCGAGGCGCTCTTCACCGCGTGCGCCGCGTGGGCGCTGGTCGGCGTGCTCGAACGCAAGTGGTACCTCGCTGCTACCGCGACGCTGTTCGCCGGGCTCACCCGGTCCACCGCGTGCGTGCTGGTCGCTGTCGTGGTGATCGCCGCGGCCGTCGACGTGTGGCGGAACCGACAGCGGTGGAACGCGCTGGTGTGCGTCTTCGTCGCACCGCTCGGCCTGCTCGGGTACTGGGCGTTCGTCGCGGTGCAGACCGGCAGTTTGACCGGCTGGCAGGACGTGGAGCTCCGCGGCTGGAACACGCGTTTCGACACCGGTGCCGAAGCGTGGAAGTGGATCACGCAGACGCTTTTCACCTCGGGTAATGCGTGGGAGACGCTCGTCGTGCTCGTGACGCTCTCGGCGATCGCGCTCGCGGTCATCGCGGTGGCTGGCCGCCGGATGCCGTGGCCGTTGGCGGCGTATGCGGTGGGGGTCGTGGTGCTGGTCCTGTGCAGTGCCGGGCTGCCTGCCCTGAAGTCGCGGTTCCTGCTCCCGGACTTCGCGCTCCTGCTGCCCGTCGCGATGGGGCTGGCCGGTCGCAAGAAGTCCACGATGATCGCCGCGACGACCGTGTTCGTGCTGGTCGGGGCCTGGTACTCGGCCTATTCGCTGACCGTGTGGAAGTACGCGATCTAAGCCGATCGGTCACCCACACGAGCGGATCCGGCCCGGACCGCTCTGCCAAGGCCCCGGAAATTGTCGGGGGCACCGCGCATGATGGATCCCGTGGCAAACGACGTCCTCGACCTCTTCACCCCGGCGACCAGCACCTGGTTCGCCGGAGCCTTCGCCGCCCCGACGGCCGCGCAGGAAGGGGCCTGGCGGGCCGCACACGCCGGGCAGCACGCCCTGGTCGTGGCGCCCACCGGGTCCGGCAAGACGCTGTCCGCGTTCCTGTGGGCGCTGGACCGGCTGGCGGCGGAACCTCCGCCGGCGAATCCGCGCGAGCGGTGCCGGATCCTCTACGTCTCGCCGCTGAAAGCGCTGGCGGTCGACGTGCAGCGCAACCTGCGCGCGCCGCTGGCGGGCATCTCGCAGGCCGCGCACCGGCTCGGCCTGCCCGCGCCGGCGATCGAGGTCGGCATGCGCACCGGCGACACCACGGCGGCGGAGCGCCGGTCGTTCGGGAAAACCCCGCCGGACGTGCTGGTCACCACGCCGGAGTCGCTGTTTCTCATCCTCACGTCCTCGGCACGGGAATCGCTGAAGGGTGTCGAGACGGTGATCGTCGACGAGGTGCACGCCGTCGCGGGCGGCAAACGCGGCGCGCACCTGGCGTTGTCGCTGGAACGGCTCGACGCGCTGCTGCCCAAGCCTGCCCAGCGCATCGGGCTGTCGGCCACCGTGCGCCCGATCGACGAGGTGAGCGCGTTCCTCGCCGGCGGCCGCCCGGTCACCGTCGTGCAGCCGAAACTCGCGAAGACCATCGAGGTGCGGGTGGAGGTGCCCGTCGAGGACATGGCGAACCTCGACGGCCCGGCACCGTCGCCGATGGAGCGGCTCGACGACCTCACGTCGCTGTCGCAGTTGCCGTCGGAAGGCGGAATCGGCACCCAGGAAGAGGTCGCGGGCGCGGCGGTGAAGCGGCCGTCGATCTGGCCCGCGGTCGAGGAGCGGGTGCTGGAGCTGATCCGCGCGCACCGCTCCACCATTGTGTTCGGCAACTCGCGGCGGCTCACCGAACGGCTCACCGCCCGGCTCAACGAACTCGCGTCCGAGCAGGCCGGTCTGTCCCAGGGCGACTCGTTCCCGGCCGAGGCGGTCGGGCAGTCCGGTGTCACGTCGGGTCCGGAGCCGGTCATCGCGCGGGCGCACCACGGGTCGATGTCCCGCGAGCAGCGCACTCACGTCGAAGAAGAGCTGAAGTCCGGGCGGCTGCCGTGCGTGGTGGCCACGTCGTCGCTCGAACTCGGCATCGACATGGGCGCGGTGGATCTGGTCGTGCAGATCGAGGCTCCGCCCACCGTGGCGTCCGGACTGCAGCGCGTCGGCCGGGCCGGGCACCAGGTCGGCGCGGTGTCGTCCGGCGTGATGTTCCCGAAGTTCCGCGGCGATCTGGTGTCGTGCGCGGTGGTCGCGGAGCGGATGGCGACCGGGGCGATCGAGGCGGTGCGGTACCCGCGCAACCCGCTCGACGTGCTGGCCCAGCACGTCGTGGCGATGGTGGCGCTCGAACCGTGGACGGTGCCGGAGCTGGCGGCGCTGGTCCGGCGGGCGGCACCGTTCAGCTCGCTGCCGGACGACGCGCTGCACGCGGTGCTCGACATGCTCGCCGGCCGCTATCCGAGCGAGGAGTTCGGCGAACTGCGGGCGCGGATCACGTGGGACCGGGTCGGCGGCGAACTGCACGGGCGGCCGGGTTCGCAGCGGCTGGCCGTCACGTCCGGCGGCACCATCCCGGACCGCGGGCTGTTCACCGTGATGACGCCGGGCGACGAAGGCAAACCCGGCTCGCGCGTGGGCGAGTTCGACGAGGAGATGGTGTACGAATCGCGGGTCGGCGACACGATCCTGCTCGGCACCTCGTCGTGGCGGATCACCGACATCACCCATGACCGGGTGATCGTCGTGCCCGCCCCCGGCCAGCCCGCCCGGATGCCGTTCTGGAAGGGCGACGCCGCGGGACGGCCGCTGGAACTGGGGCGGGCGCTCGGCGCGTTCGTCCGCGAACTGTCCACTTCGGACACCGCGGCGGCGAGGGACCGGGCCGCCGCGGCCGGGCTCGACCAGCGCGCCTGCGACAACCTGCTGGCGTACCTGGAAGAACAGAAGTCGGCGACCCGGCACGTGCCCAACGACCGGGTCATCCTGCTCGAACGCTACCGCGACGAGCTGGGCGACTGGCGGATCGTGCTGCACTCGCCGTTCGGCGCGCAGGTCAACGCTCCGTGGGCGCTCGCGATCGCCGCGCGGCTGCGGGAAAACCGCGGCGTCGACGCCCAGGTGGCGCACTCCGACGACGGCATCGTGCTGCGGCTGCCCGACGCACTCGACGCCGACGGCGGAGAAGTCACCATCGGAGCCGACGACGTCCTGCTGGATCCGGAGGAGGTCGAGCAGTTGATCGTGGCGGAGGTCGGCGGCTCGGCGGTCTTCGCGGCGCGCTTCCGGGAGTGTGCGGCACGCTCCCTGCTTCTGCCGCGGCGTGATCCGCGGCGGCGGACCCCGTTGTGGCAGCAACGGCAACGGGCGTCGCAGCTGTTGTCGGTGGCGGCGAAGTACGAGCGGTTCCCGGTCGTGCTGGAGGCCATGCGCGAGGTCCTGCAGGACGTTTACGACGTCGGCGGTCTGCGCGAGCTGATGTCCGACGTCCGGGCGCGCAAGGTGCGGCTGGTCGAGGTGGAGACGCCGGCCGCGTCGCCGTTCGCACGGAGCCTGTTGTTCGGCTACGTCGGAATGTTCCTGTACGAGACGGACGCCCCGCTGGCCGAGCGGCGAGCCGCGGCGTTGTCGCTGGATTCCGCGCTGCTGGCCGAATTGCTGGGCACGGAAGCGATTCGCGAGCTGCTCGATCCGGAGGCCGTGGCCGAGGTCGAACGGTCGTTGCAGCGGCTCGATCCGGACCGGCACGCAAGGTCGGCGGAGGACGCGGCGGACTTGCTTCGGTTCCTCGGAGATCTGTCCGTCGCGGAAGCCGCGGAACGAGGGATCCAGCCGGAATGGCTGGCGGAACTCGCCTCGGCGCGGCGTGCGATCCAGGTGCGCATCGGCGGCGAGGAGCGGTATCTGGCCATCGAGGACGCCGGACGGGTGCGGGACGCGCTGGGCGTCGCGCTTCCGGTCGGCGTGCCCGAGGCGTTCACCGAGCCGGTGGCGGATCCGGTGGGCGATTTGCTCGGCCGCTACGCGCGGACTCACGGTCCGTTCTCCGCGACCGCTGCGGCAGATCGGTTCGGGCTGGGCACAGCCGTCGTCACCGGTGTGCTCGACCGGCTCACCGGTGAAGGCAGGCTCGTCCGCGGCGAACTGAGTCCGGTCGGGCATCCGGAAACCCATGGCGTGGGCGTCGAATACTGCGACGCGGCCGTACTGCGGCGGTTGCGGCGCGCGTCGCTCGCCCGGCTGCGGGCAGAGGTCGAGCCCGTGGAACCGGCGGCGTTGGGCCGGTTCTTGCCCGCATGGCACGGAATCGGCGCGCGGCTGAGGTCCGCGCCGACGGCCGACGACGTGCTGTCGGTGGTCGAACAACTGGCAGGCGCGCCTCTGCCAGCGAGCGCGGTGGAGTCGCTGATCCTGCCCAGCCGGTTGCCGGGCTACTCCCCCGCGCTGCTCGACGAACTCACCACCGCGGGCGAGGTCACCTGGGCGGGCTGCGGCGCGCTCTCCGGCGGGGACGGCTGGCTGGCGCTGGCTCCGTCCGACGTCGCGGATCTGCTGCTGCCCGAGGTCGAGGAGAATCCGCCGACCAGCCCGTTGCACGAAGCGATCGTGACGACGTTGGAAGGCGGAGCGCTGTTCTTCCGGCAACTCGTCGACCGGGTCACCCCCGGCCTGGAGCAACCGCCGGACGACGGTGCCGTACTGGCCGCGTTGTGGGATCTGGTGTGGGCCGGGCTGGTCACCGGCGACACACTCGCGCCGCTGCGTGCGCAGGTCGCCGGCCATGGCGCGCACAAACCGCGGCGGCAAGCACCACGCGGCCGGTACGCCCGCATGCGCGCCGGGCGTCCGGCGATGCCCTCACGCTCCGGGCCGCCGACCGCGGCCGGCCGATGGGCGCTGACCCCGCTTCGGGAGGCCGAGCCGACGCGTCGCGCACATGCCCGCACCGAGGCGTTCCTGGAACGGCACGGCGTCCTCACCCGCGGCGCGCTCGACACCGAACGGGTCACCGGCGGTTTTTCCGGGATCTACAAGGTGTTGCGCGGCATGGAAGACACCGGACAGGTCATCCGCGGTTATGTCGTCGAAGGTCTCGGCGCCGCACAGTTCGCCGCGAAGGGCGCAGTCGACCGGCTGCGCGCCCTCTCCAGCACCGCACCCGCCGCGGGCCGCAACGACAACGCTCGTGCCGTAGTTCTCGCCGCCGCGGATCCAGCACAGCCGTACGGCGCGGCGCTGTCCTGGCCCGCCGCAACCGGTGACACGAAACACCGGCCAGCGCGCAAGGCCGGAGCGCTGGCGGTGCTGGTCGACGGAATCCCAGCCCTGTACGTCGAACGCGGCGGCCGCTCCTTGCTGAGCTTCACTGAGGAACGCGGTTCACTGCAGGCCGCCGCGGCGGCGTTGTCGACTGCGGTCCGGGAGGGATGGCTGGGCCAGTTGGCCGTCCAGCGCGCGGACGGAGAGCACGCGCTGACGTCTGAGCTGGCCGAGATCATGCAGGAAGCTGGCTTCCGTGCGACGCCGAAGGGACTTCGTTTGAGAGCTTGACACTGCCTGGGTTGTTGCTCGGCCTAGCCATGAACGTGGGCGCGTCCGGCCCACGGTCCCGCCCGACCGGCCGTCTTCGTCGTGCGGTCAGCGGGCGCGCGGCGGACCCGCGTCGGGGAAGCAGGTGGTGTCACTAGACTTCTCGTGGCCCCTCGGTGGACAAAAGGACGTTCGATCATGGCGATGCGCGAGTTGCGCTACTTCGGTGACCCGGTGCTCAAGTCCGTGTGCGACCCGGTGACCACGTTCGACAGCAAGATCGAGGCGCTGGTGAAGGACCTCCTCGACAGCGTGCAGCCGGAGGGCCGGGCGGGGCTCGCGGCACCGCAGATCGGGGTCGGGCTGCGGGTGTTCAGCTACGACGTCGGCGGGTTGACCGGGTACGTCATCAACCCGGAGATCGCCCATCTCTCCGAGGAGACGCACGAGATCGGCGAGGGCTGCCTGTCCGTGCCGGAGCTGTGGTTCCCGACAGTCCGCGCGAAGCACGCCGTCGTGCGCGGCGTCGACCTGCGCAACGAGCCGATCGAGGTCGAGGGCGTCGATGTGCTGGCCCAATGCCTCCAGCACGAAACCGACCACCTCGACGGAAAGCTCTACCTCGACCGGCTCACTCCCGACCGGAAGAAGCAGGCGCTGCGCGAGGCGCGGGGCAAAGACTGGTTCTGGAACCGCTGACCGTCCGCGGAGCCCTGGGCATCTGGGTCGTCTGGGCGGCGAGGAGTCGCAGCACCGTGTCGTCGTCCGGGCTGGTTTCGACGTGCAGTCCGGCGCGAGCAGCAGTCCGGACCATCGCGTCGTTGCCCGGAAGACAGACCGCGATCAGTTCCGTGGTCCCGTCCGCCCCGGCGAGGGCGACCAGCCGAGTGAGCAATGCCGTGCCGATTCCTTGTCGCTGCCAAGCATCCTCGACGAGCAGCGACACCTCGGCCGTGCCGTCGCGCTGAGGGATGAGCTGCCCGAACCCGATCACGTCCCGGCCGCACACCGCGAGCAAGCTGGTTCCGCGCGGCGGCATGAGCAAGCGGTGCAGCCATTTTCGGGGAACCGTACGCAGCCCGGTGTGGTAGCGGTTGAACAATGTCTTCGCCGAACAGCGAAGATGCACCGCGCCGATCGCATCGATGTCGCGCGGAGTACCGATCCGCAGAACGACCGCGGCCCCGTCCGGACGGTCAAGCACCATCGGCCCGGCCAGATTCTGCTCCGCCGCGGCGAGTAATTCCAGGAACGCCGCAGCCTGAGCAAGTTCGGATTCGGCGAACGCCACCCATCGCCGCCGCGCGACGAACGCCTGCCCGTCGCCGAAGGGAAAGACCGCCCGGTGCCCGCCCTCCGTGCGCGCCGGGTTGGATTCGTTCGCGGGAACCAGCGTGACGAGGTCGGCGGACAGGACCGACCGCAGCATCGGAGCACGACAACCGGGATCAGCAATCGCCCGCCGAGCGGCGCTGAGGGCCGTTGCGGTCGAATCGCGAAGTCCGCAAACGCTGGTTTCGACAGCCGCCTCTCGCGCGGCGGCGCGTACGGGTGCTGCCGGGGCGCGCAGGTCTCCAGTCCCGATGCACAACTCCCCCGCGACGGGGAGCGCAGTCGGCACACGGAGTTCCGCGGTACCGGCTCCGATTGCGGCCTCCTGAACAGCGGCGAATCCGTTCACCGCCGAGGCAGGCGACTCCCGGATTGCGGCATCGTCATCGGACTTTCCCAGCGCGAGCGGTTGAGCTGCGGCAGGGTTCCGGACCGCGGCGTCGCTATCGGACTTCCCCAGCGCAAGGGGTTGAGCTGCGGCAGGCTCCCGGACCGCGGCATCGCCATCGGACTTCCCCAGCGCGAGCGATTGAGCTGCAGCAGGCTCCCGGACCGCAGCGTGGCCATCGGACTCCCCCAGCGCGAGCGGCTGGACTGCAGCACGGTTCCGGACGCCGGTGCCGGAGGTGGCCTCTCGATCGGCAGAAAAAGCACTTGCTCCAGGGCCGCGCAATTCTCCGACGACGGAACCCGCGGGCGGGTTCTCCGCGCCCGGGAGCGGATTTGTCGCAGAGCGTTCGCTGGCGTCGGCTTCAGAACGGGGCGTCTGGTCAGCCGCCGACGCGGACGAAGGATGGCGTTCGCGCGCAGGAATCTCAGCGCGCATCTCCCGGTCGGCGCGGAACGCAGTTGCGTCCGGAACACCGTGTTCCCCGGTATCAGGCGCAGCGGCTGCCGTCCGGTCGGGGGCGGGGGTGTCCGTGATCAGGGCGAGGAGTTCTCGGGCGGCGGCCTCGGCGATCGAATCCTCGGGGGTGGGAGCTGGTGCGCGGAGTTCGGGGATGGCGGTTTCGGTCATTCCCAGGCAATCGCCGCCTTCGTCGCGGAGGGCGTCTATCAGGAGGTGTTGGGGCAGACCGGTTGCGGGGCGCAGCACGAACTCGTCCAGGACGCCGCCGGGTATGGGGTGTCTGGTGAGGCCGACGATGCGGCATTCGAGGTCGGCTAGCCGGATCGCGAAGCGGGCCAGCGTTCCGGGGTAGTCGTCGGAGCGTACGCGTACTCGCCAGGCTCGGGCCGGTGGGCGGTTTTCCTTGGGGTTGCTGGGGTTTGATTCGGAGCGCGCGAGGTGCGGAGGCTCGTCGGGAAGGGCGTTTGCGAGGAGGCTGCGGGGCGTCGAAGGCATGTCCATGGGACTTACCGTTCCCGACGCACGTAACCGGGGGCGTCCTGTGGTGTTTCGGGTGTGTCAGAGGGTGCCCGGGAATGCGTGATCTGCGGGAAACGTGGCGCGGATCAGCGTGGGGCGAGCAGGCGGAATTCGTTGTCTTCCGGGTCAGTGAAGTCGGTCTGGCCGACCAGGTGGGCACCAGCGGCTTGGAGGCGGCGGGTTTCGGCGGCGGAGTCGTCGTCGCGGGCCGGAGCCAGCTCCAGGTGGAGACGGTTTTTGCCGTGCTTCGGGGTTTTCGCGCGGAGGAATTCGAGCGTGGGGCCGCGGCCGGAGGGGTTGCTCAGGGTGGTGATGGCGGGCTCTTCGGCGGTGATGGGCCAAGCTGTGAGCGGGGACCAGAAGCGGGCTAGGCGTGCGGGATCCTCTGCGTCGACGACGATCGCCGCCAGAGCACCGGAATTGGCGTATTCCTGGCGGGGTTCCAGCACGCAGAACTCGTTGTCTTCAGGGTCGGCCAGGACGATCCACGGGACGTTGTGCTGGCCGATGTCGATGGGGCGTGCGCCTAGGGAAACGGCTCGGGCGACTGTTTCGCGCTGGTTCTGGGCGGAGGTGCTGGAGAGGTCTGGATGGAGCCGGTTTTTGGTGGTCTTCGGGCGGGAGGCCGGGACGAAGACCAGGGTGAGATCGCAGCCGTCGCCGGGTGACGGGTGGACGGTGACCTCGTCCGGGGATTCGGCGGTGGTGTGCCAGCCCAGGAGTTCGGACCAGAATCGGGCCAGGCGTGCTGGTTCTTCTGCGGCGATGGCCAGGTTGACCAGACGTGGTGCCATGTCGCCACGGTAACGGGGAGGTCCGACAAAAACGGCGGATCGCCGGCTGGCCGGATCGGGTGAAAGAACTGTGCCGGCAAGCGCGGGGGTATCGCGCTTGCCGGCACAGCCGGATCGCCAGGTGGCCGGTGAGAAACCGAGAAGCTTCCCCACTTTCGGTTCTAGGCGGTCACCTGGTGGCCAGTCGCAGCAGTGCCCAGGCCTGAGCGGACAGCTCGTGGTCGCCGTCGGTGTGGACCATGGTCACCGGGACTCTTCCCCAGAGCCAGAGGTACACGTTCTCGGGCGAGCCGGTGACTACCGCGTCCGCGGCGTCGGCGTCCCGCGGAGAGCAGCGCCAGGCTTCTGTTTCGCCGGGGCCCGCTCTCGCGATCCAGCTGTGGCCTCCGGTGTGGAAACCGACTGTGCCGTTTCGGGTTCCCGAGATGCCCATGGTGGTGAGCTTGTGTCCGAAGTAGAGGGTGAGGGCCTCGTCGACGCCGTCGGCGGCCAGGTCGTCCGGGACTGTCGAGTCGCCGGTTCCGGCCGCGTTTTCGGCATCGACTCGGTGCACGAGGGTTTCGTGGAGCATCCGGCGGCGCCAGAAACCGTGGGTCGGGTCGGCGGACCACCAGGTGGCGGCTCGGGAGGCCGGGTCGTGGTCGGCCAGTTCGAGCTCGAGTTCGGTGCGGGCGGCGGAGTAGAAATCGACCACCGGCTGGCCGGGAAGGGGCTCTCGCCACGATTCGGGACGGCGGCCCTCGCGGATCCAGCCGAGCACCTGCCAGTACACGGCGCCGACGTGCTTGAGCAGCTCGTTCAACGTCCAGCCCGGGGCGGTGGGCACCGGCGAATCGGGCGACGCCGAGTGCGCCGCCTCCCCCAGCAGCCGCGCCTCCGCGGAGAACGCCTCGAGCAACCGGCCGTGGTCGACCGTGCCGAGTTCACGCGACATGGGCTTCCCCGGACATCGGCAGGCCGTGCACGACCCGGCGGACCAATTCGAGGAACTGGGCGGTCGCCTGCAGGAGGCCCGCGGCCAGTTCGGCGGTGACGCGGCCGGTGATCCCCGCTTCGGCGGCGGCCCGGGTTTCGGAGTGGTCGGCGAAGAACGCCGACCACTCGCGCAGTTCGGGGGCGACGGCGTCGAGCAGCACCCACCCGCTGGCCGGCCGGCCCCGTCCCCGGCGCGGACGGCCCCGGACGGCGAGCACCGCACCCGCGCCGCGCAGGGCGGCGAGGTAGGCGCCGATGAAGCGTTCGGCCGGGTCTCGTTCGTTTTCCGCGTGGTCGAGTCCGCGGTTGGCCTGGGCGAGGAGGGTGACCGCTTCGGGCGGGGTCGGCGGGCGCAGGGACAGCGGAAGTTGCGGCTGGCCCTGGGCGCCGGAGCGACGGGCGGACGGTTCGGCGGAGGGACGGACGGCGGCTCGGGTGCGGTGGACGACCTGCCTCGGGGGCGGAGAGCTGGGCAGGGCGGGTTCGGGGACGTGGTGCACGGTGGGCCTGGGGGTTGGGGAATCGGCCGGAGTGCGCTCGGGCTGGGGCGCGGGGTTGGCTGCTGCGGCAGAAGGTGCAGCGGAGCGGTTCTTCGACGACCTGGAGACCGGGGCACCTGCTGGAGTGCGCACGGGTGCGGGATCGGGATCGGCCATTGCAGCAGAAAGCGCAGCGGAACGGTCCTCCGACAACTTGGAGACTGGGGCACCGGCCGGGGTGCGCACGGGCGCGGGGTCGGCCGCCGCGGCAGAGATGCTCTCCGACGGCTCGGCGGTTGGGGAAACTGCGGGGAGGAGCTCGGGCTGATAGAGGGAACCGGCCGCAGCAGCAGGCAGTGTGGTGGAGCGGTTCTCCGGCGGCCTTGATGCCGGGGTGATCTCCGGCTGAAGAGCGAGATTGGCAGATGGCGCGGCGGAGAGGTCCTCCGACGCAAAGGGCAGCGCGGGATCAGCCGCCGGAGCAGCAGAGCGAGCAGGGCTCACCGAGGACACCGACGGCACCGCGGAGTTGTTTGCCGGCGCGGGCCACAGTCCTGGGCCAGTTTCCGGGGCAGCACGTCGGGCAGAGCCGACCGGCGAAGCGGCCGGGGCAGAGGCACCCTCAGCACTCTCCGAAGCGCTCTCCACAGCACTCCCCGGCTGCACCGCCGCGCCGAACGTCAGCTGTTCGCCAACCGCGCCGAGCCGGTCTGGGCGTCCCTCTGGAGCACGGTCCGCGGGGGACACGACCGAGACGGACATGGCGACCCTCCTCCTGCTCGGGTGGGCCCGGCCGGGTGCCCGAGGTGCTTCCCCCACCCCGGGACCGGCCGGTGCGCTCCCACCGGGTATCGAACGTCTGTTCGATCTGTTTCCAGAGTAGCCGCGCCGGCGAATCCGCTCAACCCCGCCGGTGGAATCGGGGCGCGTGGTGCGGGACACGGCTGCACCGACGTGGTCTCATAACCGGGTGAGCACCCACGACCATCCCGCTGTCGCCAAGGTCACCGCCGCGCTGGGCGAGGCCGGGCAGCACGCCGCCGCTGACGGAGTGCGGGTGCTGCCCGCCGAGGTGCGCACTGCCGCGCAGGCCGCGGAGGCGCTCGGCGTGCCGGTCGGCGCTATTGCCAACAGTCTCGTTTTCCGGGCCCGCACGAGCGACGGGGCTGAGGTCGCGTTGCTTGCCCTCACCTCGGGGGCGCATCGGGCGAAGGAGTCCCGGCTGGCGGAACTCGCGGGCGTCGCGGAGGTCGGCAAGGCGGACGCGGCGTTCGTCCGGGAGCACACGGGACAGCCGATCGGGGGCGTCGCTCCGGTCGGGCATCCGGAGCGGCTCGTGACGCTCGTGGACACGGCGTTGCGCGAGCATCCCGAGGTGTGGGCCGCGGCGGGGCATCCGAAATCGGTCTTCCCGACCACGTTCGACGCGCTCGTCACGCTCACCGGGGGCACCCCTGGCGAGCTGGCGGGCGAAGGGGAGGATGGGCGACTGTGACCGCCATGTCCTCCTCCGGGTGCTCCCGGTACGTGCAGCTCTCCGCCGACGAGTTCCGCTCCCGGCTGCCGGAAGCGCTGGCGATCTACGTGAACGCGATGCACTACCCCGAGGGCACGGCCGAGCAGCGCGCGCCGATGTGGCTCACCCATGCGCTGCGTGAAGGCTGGCGCTGCATGGCGGCCCTCGACGACAACGGCGTGCTGCTCGGAGTCGCGTACGGCTACAAGGGCCGCGCGGGACAGTGGTGGCACGAGCAGGTCCGGCACGGCCTCACCCGCCGCGCGGGTACGGAGGAAGCCGAGCGCTGGCTGACGGACTACTTCGAGCTCACCGAGATCCACGTGCGCCCGGAGAACCAGGGCAAGCAGATCGGCGAGGACCTGCTGCGCCGGCTGCTCGACGGCGTCCCCAGCGCGAACGTCCTGCTCTCCACGCCGGAGGGCACGAGCCGGGCGTGGAAGCTGTACCGGCGCATGGGGTTCGTCGACGTTCTGCGCGACTACCAGTTCACCGGCGATCCGCGGCCGTTCGCGATTCTCGGGCGGTCGCTGCCGCTCGAAGAGGCTTAGGACGCCGCACGCCCAGTGCCGGACCGGGCGTGCGGCGCGCTCAGCTACCGCAAGAAACGGCCCCCAGAGGCCGTGCGCGCCAGCGATCAGGCGTGGCCGAGTGACGGTGCCACAGTCTTGGCCACGGCGACCGCCTTTGTGCAGGCGGTGGCGGTGTCGAGGCCGCTTTCAGGCTCGCCGCTGAACTGCACGGAGACGATTTCGCCGTACCCGTGAGCCTCGTCCTCCTTCGGAGTCTCGACCTTGCGCCAGGTCGCGTCGCAGCTGACCACGCTGCTGTCCGCGTCCTTCTTCTGGATGGCCGTGACGCCGCCGCCGAGGTCGGCGGGCTGGCCGTCTCCGGCGTCGGCGGGCAGGCCTTGGTACAGGTGCACCGACACCTGCGGATAGTGGGTGCCGTCGCCGGACCAGAAGTCGCATTCGTGCAGGCTCTTGGGCTCTACGAAGGACTTCTGCCCCAGCGCGGTCTCCACGGCCTGCTTGCCCGCCGCCGCGCACGGGTCGGTCTTCAGCACGGAGCCGGGCACCTGTTTGTACTGCGGCGGAGTGCCGTGCAGGGCCTGCACGACCTTGGTCAGCGCCGCGCGGCCCGGCGCGCAGGCGTCGCCGGCTGCCTTGGTCTGGAACGTGATCCCCAGCGACTGTTCGAACGACGTCACGACCGAGACCCAGCACGACCCGGGCTTGTCGTTGTCGACGACCAGCGGAAGGCCTTCGAGCTTCTCGGACGGGTCCTTCGACAGGATCATCTGGTCGCCGACGCGCAGCACCAGCTCGACGGTCTTGCCGCCGGAGTCCTTGACGTCGACGCTGCACTCGCCCCATTCGGAGGAGGAAACGCTCGACTGGTCCGGGGTGCCGACGCCGCCGAGGGTCTTGCTGTCCAGCAGCGCGCACGGATCCACGGTTCGCAGGGCCGCCGCCTGCACCGCGGGGTCGGTGATCGGGGGTTTCGCTTCGGAGGTGGGAGAATCCGTGGCGGCGGTGCCCGCGGTCGAGCCGCCGCAGCCCGCGAGCAACGCCAGCAGAGCCACCCCAGCAGCCAGCGTCGATGCCCGGAATATTCGGTTTTCGGTGATCATGCGCGGCACCGTAGCGGAATCCGTCACCCGTTCGTGGCGAAATCTCCAAAAATGCGGGCAGTCCGTGAATGATGCTCACCGGGGCTCGGGTCGCCAGTAGCCGACCGCGAGCGCGGCGACGAGCAGCACCGCGCCGCCCCACGCGAACGCGCTCAGCCGTTCGTGCAGGAAAACGACCGAAAGCACGGACGCGGTAAGCGGTTCGAGCAGCGCGGACAGCGCGCCCAGCACCGGGTGGGCACCGCCGAGGCCGCGGAAGTACGCGGCATACGCGACGGCTGTCGGGACCGCGCCGAAATACACGGCCAGCAGGAGCACGTCGGCGCTGGCGGGCAGGCCCATGCCGAGCCACAGCGCGGCGGGCGTCAGCAGCAAACCGCCGGTCAGGCAGCCGAAGGCCGTGGTAGCCAACGGATCGAGGCCGTCGACAGGCTTCGCCGTGACGAGCGTGAGCACGGCGAACCCGGTCGCCGCGAGCAATGCGAAGCCGAGGCCGCCGACCAATCGGACGGGTGACGTCGCGCTTTCCGGCGACCAGCGCAACAGCACCAGCCCCGCGACCGCGCCGCCGACGGACACCAGCGTCCACAACCGGGGTGCGCGGCGGTGCCGAACGGCGGAAAACACAGTGAGCACAACGGGTGCAGCACCGATCGTGGTCATCGTCGCCGTGCTGACCGAACTGAGTGCGACAGCGGCGAAGTAGCTGGCTTGAAAGAGGGCGAAGAGTGCGCCGATGAGGACGAGACGGCGCCAGTTTTGCTTGGTGGGAAGGCGAAGTCCGCCGGTGAGACCGACATAGACCGCGCTCGCGGCACCGCCGATGAGCAGGCGGTAGGTGGCGACGGCCAGCGGGTGCAGGCCGGCTTTCTGGGCGAGCAGCGAGCCGGACAGGCCGCCGGTTCCCCAGAGCACACCGGCTACGACGAGGGCGGCCGACGAGCGGGCGCGCGAAGGTACGAGAACAGACATTCGGAAGTGGGCTCCTGCGTCGAAGGAATCGGAAATCGACGACGCGGGGCAGCGTGCGTAGGCCGGTTCAGGACGTCATCCGGTGGCCGCGGGCCCGGTTTCGGGCGCACGCGGCGAAAACTGCCCCGCTCAGGAGGCTGGTGGTGGGATGACGACGAGAAGCCACTGCACGGACGGGAGCTTAACCAGAGGCAGCGGAGACGATCAACGGGTTTGCGGCGTGCGGCGCCAGCGGATTTCGCCGTCCTGCCACTCGTCAGTGGCGGTGAGCCCGATCGCGGCGGCCACGGCGGCGGAGGCCCGGTTTTCCGGGTGGATGTGCGCGACGATCGCGTCCACCGGCTGCTGGACCAGCCAGCCGACCAGAGCTCGCGCGGCTTCGGTGGCGATGCCCCGGCCCTGCCACGGAGTTCCCACCACCCAGGCGATTTCGGCGACAGAACCGTCGATCGTCGCCTGGACAGTGCCCGCCAGGCCGGAATCGCGCAGCTGAATCACCCAGTTCAGCCAGGACACCGCCGGATCGGGCGAGCCCGCGGTCATCCGCCGGTAGCGCGAGCGGAGAGCTGCCAACGAGTCTGGAGCGCCGCCGATGTACGTGTGCAGGACCGGGTCGGACAGCACCGACGCCATCTCTTCGGCATGCGAGACGGACAGCGGCAGCAGGTCCAACCGGGCGGTTTTGATGAACTGAGCGGTAACCATGTGTGATAGACACCCGGGCCGGCGCGCGAAGCACCGGCCCGGGAAAGCAGTCTCAGTCCAGCTGCGCCAGCTGCTCGCGCAACGTGTCCAGCCCCATGCCGCCCATCTGCAGGGCCTTGGTGTGGAACTGCTTGATGTCGAACGCCGAACCCTGCCGCGCGCGGGCGTCGTCGCGGGCCGCGAGCCACAGGCGTTCGCCGAGCTTGTACGCGGGGGCCTGGCCCGGCCAGCCGAGGTAGCGGTCGATCTCGTCGTGGATGTGCGCGTGGTCGGTGATCGTGCGGGTCAGCATGAACTCCAGGCCCAGGTCGGGCGTCCAGCGCTCGCCCTCGTGGAATCCGGTGCCCGCCGGGATTTCCAGCTCCAGGTGCATGCCGAGGTCGACCACGACGCGGGCGGCGCGGAACATCTGCTCGGACAGCATGCCCAGCAGGTTGCCGTCGTCCGAGAGGTAGCCCAGCTCTTCCATCAGGCGTTCCGCGTACAGCGCCCAGCCTTCGCCGTGCGCCGAGATGAACGTCATGAGCCGCTGGTACTTCGTGAGCGTCTCGGCCTGGTTGACCGCGGTCGCGATCTGCAGGTGGTGGCCGGGGACGCCCTCGTGGTAGACCGTCGAAACCTCGCGCCACGTCGTGAATTCGTTGCGGTCCGCGGGAAGCGACCACCACATCCGGCCGGGGCGGCTGAAGTCCTCGCTGGGTCCGGTGTAGTACGCGCCGACGCCGCCGCCGGGCGGGGCGATCTTGCACTCCAGCGCCATCAGCCGGTCCGGGATGTCGAAGTGCTTGCCGCGCAACGACTTCAGCGCGTCGTCGGACAGCTGCTGCATCCACGCCTCGAACTGCGGGCGGCCCTGGACGCGGTAGCGCGGGTCGGCGTCGAGCACCGCGGCGGCCTCCGCGGGCGTCGCGCCGGGCTTGATGCGGTTCGCGACCGCGCGCATTTCCGTTTCCAGCCGCGAGAATTCGTGCCAGCCCCACTCGTACGCCTCGCGCAGGTCCAGCTCCGCGCCGATGAAGTAGCGCGACCACAGCCGGTAGGTGTCCTCGCCGACGGCGTCCTTGACCGGGGCCTTCGGGGCGAGCTCGGCGCGCAGGAATCCGGCGAACTCCGCGAACGCCTCGTCCGCGGCCCGCGCGCCCGCGGCCAGTTCGGACTTGAGCGAATCGACCCCCGCGCCGGCGACCATGCTGGCGAAGAACCCGGGTCCGTCCTTGAGCCCGGCCCACGTCTCGCACTGCTCGGCGACCTTCGAGACCTGCCGCAGCGCCGAAACCCGCCCCTTGTCGGCGGAGGCCAGCAGCGACGCGCGGACGCCGGCGAGCGCCTCGGGCACCTTCGGCAGCCGGGCCGCGACGTTCGCCCAGTCGTCCGGGGTGTCGGTCGGCATCAGGTCGAAGACCATCCGCAGGCCCTGCACCGGGCTCTCGATCACGTTGAGCGAAGCGGCGTCGAGACCCGCGTCGTGGATCTCCAGCTCGAGGCCGATCCGCTCGCTGAAGACGGCCTTCGCGACCCGCTCCCCCGCGTCCGCCGGTTCCGCGGCGGTCACCGCGGCCAGCGCGCGCCGCGCCAGGTCCGCGCGGGCGTCGTGGCCCGCGGGCGAATAGTCGGTCAGCTGGTCGTCGTAGCCCGCGACGCCGAGCATAGTGGCCGCGACCGGGTCCACGGCCACGTAATCGTCGACGTACCGGTCGCAGATCTCCGGAACGCTCTGTTCGGTGGAAGCCATGTCCGGCACGCTACCGGCCTGGCGCGTCCCGAGCCCACGGAGTTACGCGCGGGCGGGCACCAGTCCGAGCCGGGTGACCACCTCGCGCGTCGCCTTGGACCGGTTGAAGGTGTAGAAGTGCAGGTCGGGCACGCCTTCGGCGATCAGTTTCTCGCACAGTTCGGTGACCCAGTCGAGGCCGGCCGCGCGGAACGCCTTGGGGTCGCCGGAGAACGGTTCGAGCCGGTCGAGCAGCCGCTGCGACGCCGGGGCCCCGGAGAGTTTGATCGTGGTGTGCAGCGTCCGCAGCGTGGTCAGCGGCATGATGCCGGGCAGCACGAGCGCGTCGCAGCCCGCGGCGGCGACCCGGTCGCGCAGCCGCAGGAAGTCCTCGGCCTCGAAAAACAGCTGCGCGATCGCGAAATCGGCTCCCGCGCGGAACTTGCGGACCAGGTGCTTCGTGTCCGTTTCCAGGTCCGCCGAACGCGGGTGGCCGTACGGGAACGCCGAGACGCCGACGCAGAAATCGCCGAGCGAGCGGACCAGCTCGACCAGTTCCTCGGCGTAGGCAAGGCCCTCGGGGTGCGGCACCCAGTCGCCGTAGACGTCGCCGGGCGGGTCGCCGCGCAGCGCGAGGATGTTGCGCACGCCGACCGCCGCGTACCAGCCGATCACGTTCCGCAGTTCGGACACCGAATGGTCGACCGCCGTCAGGTGGGCCATCGGGCAGAGCGTGGTTTCGGTGGCGACGCGGGCGATGCTGCGGATGGTGCCGTCGCGGCTCGAACCGCCCGCGCCGTAGGTGATCGACATGTACGCCGGGTCCAGCGGTTCCAGCTCGCGGATCGCCTTCCACAGGACGGCCTCGTCGGCCTCGTCGCGGGGCGGGAAGAACTCGACGGAGAACGCGGGCCCGTCCCCCCGCAGCCTTTCGATCACCGACGTCATGGGGTGAAATGGTAGTGGCTCGCCTCGACCCGCGGCAGAGCTGACGGGTGGGCTTGGCCACGCGGCGTACCGTCAGGGGCGAACCCTCCGGGGAGGCGAGCCCATGAGCAGTGAAGACGATCTGGCCTGGGACGAAGACGTGCGCGTGGCCGTCTACCGCGCGTTCGCTTCCCGCGGCCGCCCGCCCACCGCGCCCGAACTGGCCGACGCCGCGCACGGGTCGCTCGCGGTGGCGAAACAGGCGCTGCACCGGATGGCCGACCCGAGATGGCTGTGGCTCGACGAATGCGAGCACGTGGCGCTGGCCGCGCCGTTCGCGGCGGTCCCGCTCGGGTTCGCGGTGATGGGCGAGCACACCATGTGGTCGGGCGGGTGCGCCTGGGATTCGTTCGCGATCCCGCACCTCGTCTCCGGCGAGCCCGAGGTGCTGGTGGCGACGCGCTGTCCGGGCTGCGGCGAGCCGTCCGCGCTGGTCGTGCGGCGGGACCGGCCGCCTGAGGGCGCGCAGGTCGCGTACTTCCCGGCCTCGCCCGACCAGCTGGCGGGCGATCGGGGGAAGCAGCGGCTGTACTGCGCCGAGTCCTGTGTGGACAGTCCGGGCGAGGTGCTCGGGCTCGACGCGCTGTGGCATCTCGCGAAGGACTGGTACGCGGGCTGCCTCGAACCCGGCTACCGGCCGCGCGGACCGATAGAGGCGGCGGAGTACTTCGCGGCGAGCGGGCGTCCTGACGCGTTCCGGAGCGGCTGAGCGCGTCTGGTGCGCCACATCCGAGGGCACCCGGCGTGACCGCGGCCGCCCTCGTCGCGGAGGATGAAGGCATGGACGCGCCCGGATTCGACGCCGATCTCCCCCTGCACGTGGAGCGTGCGCTGGCCGATTTCCTCGGCCGGGCGGGGACCGAGATCCTGCGCACCGAGCCGAGCGTCGCGGCCGGGATCGAGGCGCTGTCCGGTTTCGTGCTGGGCGGCGGCAAGCGGATCCGCCCGACGTTCGCCTGGTGGGGCTGGCGCGGCGCGGGCGGCGCGGCCTCCGGTCCGCTCGCCGAGGGCGCGCTGCAGGCGGTGGCCAGCCTGGAGCTGATCCAGGCGTGCGCGCTGATCCACGACGACCTCATCGACTCCTCCGACTCGCGCCGCGGCAGGCCGACCGTGCACGTGGCCGCCGAGAAACTGCACGCCGACCGCGGCTGGCTCGGTTCGCCTTCGGTGTTCGGGCTGGCCAGCGCGGTGCTGGTGGGCGACCTGGCGCTGGCCTGGGCCGACGACATGTTCGCCGAGGCCCCGCTGCCCGCGGCCACGATCGCGGCGGCTCGGCCGGCCTGGCGCGCGATGCGCACCGAGGTCCTCGCCGGGCAGTACCTCGACGTCCGCACGCAGGCGGTGGGCGACGCTTCGCCCGAGGCCGCGCTGCGGATCGACCGGCTCAAGACCGCCGCGTACACCGTCCAGCGGCCCCTGCACCTCGGCGCGTCGCTCGCCGGGGCGGACGACCGGCTGATCGCCACGCTGCTGGAGTTCGGCGGCGACGTGGGCGTGGCCTTCCAGCTGCGCGACGACCTGCTCGGCGTGTTCGGCGACCCGTCGGTGACCGGCAAGCCCGCCGGCGACGACCTGCGCGAGGGCAAGCGCACCCTGCTCGTAGCGCTGGGCCTGCAGCTGGCCGCGGAGCGGGGCGACCACGCCGCGGCCAAGGTGATCGCCGACGCGATCGGGGCCGCGGATCTGACCAACGGCACCGTGGACCAGGTCCGCGAGGCGCTGACCTCAGTCGGCGCGGTCGCCGCGGTGGAACGCCAGATCGACGAGCTGACTGCCTCCGCGAACGCCGCGCTGGAACGCGCGCACCTGGCCGAGCCCGCCCCGTCGGCGCTCGCCGGGCTGATCCGGCTGGCTACCCAGCGGAACTTCTGATGCGGACGGTGAACGGGCACGCCGACCACGTGGTGGTCGTCGGCGCGGGGCTGGCCGGGCTGTCGGCGACGCTGCACCTGCTCGGGGCGGGACGCCGGGTGACGCTGCTGGAGCAGCAGAAGACGCCCGGCGGACGGGCCGGGCAGCAGGACTTCGGCGCGAACGCGGTCGACACCGGGGCCAGCGTGCTGACCATGCCGGAGCTGGTGGACGAAGCCCTGCACGCGGTCGGCGAATCGCTGGCCGACACTGTGCCGCTGACCAGGCTCGATCCGGCGTACCGGGCTCGCTTCGCCGACGGCAGCTCGCTCGCGGTGCACACCGACGGCGACGCGATGGAAGCCGAGATCCGGTCATTCGCCGGTCCGGCCGAGGCGGACGGCTACCGGCGGCTGCGGCGGTGGCTCACCGAGCTGTACGCGGCACAGAAGGACCACTTCATCGGCGCGAACTTCGATTCGCCGCTGGACCTTGTCCGTCCGGAACTGGTGAAGCTCGCCGCGCTGGGCGGCTTCGGCCGGTTAGGGCCGCGCGTCGCCAGCTTCTTACGCGACGAGCGCGTACGGCGGCTCTTCTCCTTTCAGGCGCTGTACGCAGGTCTCGACCCGACGCGCGCGCTCGGCGCGTACGGCGTGATCGCGTACATGGACACTGTCGGCGGCGTCTACTACCCGCGCGGTGGCATGGGCGCGATCGCCCGCGCGATGTCCGACGCCGCGACGCGCGCTGGAGCCGAGCTGCGGTTTGGTACGGAAGCTGCGTGGCTTGAGCGGGTGTCGTCGCGCGTACGCGCTGTACGCACCCGTTCGGGCGAGCGTATTGAGTGTGACGCCGTGGTGCTCGCGACAGAGCTTTCGGCGGCGTACCGGCTGATCGGCGCGCGTCCGCGGCGTGTGCTGCCGTTGAAGTACTCGCCGTCGGCCTTCGTGCTGCACGGGCACGCGGACCGTTCGTGGCCGGAACTGGACCACCACACGATCTTCTTCGGCCAGGCGTGGGAACGGACCTTCGCCGAGATTGTCCGCGAGGGCAAGCTGATGAGCGATCCGTCGCTGCTGGTCACGCGCCCGACCGCGACGGAGCCGTCGCTCGCTGGGGACGGCGGCGAGATCGTCTCCGTGCTCGCTCCGGCCCCGAACCTGAAGACCGGCCCGATCGACTGGTCGCGCGTCGGCCCGGCTTATCGCGAAGAACTGCTGCGTACGCTGGAATCGCGCGGGCTCACCGGGTTCCGCGAAGAGTTCATTGTGGACGAACAGCTCACTCCGGCCGATTGGGCGGCGCGCGGGTTGGCTGCCGGGACGCCGTTCTCGCTCGCGCACACCTTCAGCCAGACCGGCCCGTTCCGGCCCGCGAACCTGGTGCGGGCGGCGGAAAACGTGGTGCTCGCCGGATGCGGAACGACGCCCGGCGTCGGCATTCCGCCGGTGCTGATCTCCGGACGGCTCGCCGCGAAAAGGATCACCGGCCGGTGAGCGAACTCGACGCGGCCGGCATCGCCGAACCCGCGCTGCGTGCTGCTTATGCGGAATGCCGGCGCATCAACGCCTACCACGGCCGCACGTTTTTCCTTGCCACGCGGCTGCTTCCGGCGCGGGCTCGGCCGGCCGCGCACGCGCTGTACGGCTTCGCGCGGATGGCCGACGAACTGGTCGACAACCCCGAGCCCGGCACCGATCCGGCGGTCGCGCTGGACAAGGTCGCCGGGCTCGTCGACGAGGTTTACGACGGGAGCGTCCCGGCCGATCCGGTGCTGGCGGCGCTCGCGGACACGGTGTCCCGCTACGACATCCGGCGTGCTTTGGTGGATGCGTTTCTGCATTCCATGCGGATGGATTTGACGGTTTCCGAGTACGCGACTTACGCTGATCTTGGCGAGTACATCTACGGTTCGGCTTGTGTGATCGGGCTGCAGATGCTGCCGGTGTTCGGGACTGTCGTGCCGCTGGAGGAGGCTTCGCCTAGCGCGGCGGCGTTGGGGGAAGCGTTTCAGCTGACCAATTTCCTGCGCGATGTCGGCGAGGATCTCGACCGTGGGCGGTTGTATTTGCCGACGGAGGAGCTAGCTGCGTTCGGGGTGGATCGGGCGAGGTTGCTGGACGCTCGGCGGAGCGGGCGGCTGGACCCTCGGGTGCGGGCAGCGCTTGCAGTGGCGGTTTCGCGGACTCGGGCGGTGTATCGGCGGGCTGAGGCGGGGATTCCGTTGCTGCGGCCGGAATCTCGGCCTTGTGTGCGGACGGCTATCACGTTGTACGAGGGCATTCTGGACGAGATCGAGGCGATGGACTACGCCGTGCTGAACCGGCGCGCGGTCGTCGGCAAGGGGCGGCGAGTTGCGGTCGCGGCGGCTGCGTTGGTGCGGCGGACAGCTACTTCCAGGTCTCGATAACGCGGGCTGGTTCGGCGCTGGCGTCGTAGGAACGCAGCCACTCCGGAGTCAGCCGGATGAGGGCGAAGGCCTCGTCAAGCGCGCGGGAGCCAGGAAACTGGTCCAGGTAGATCTGGCCGGCCTCGCGACGGGCAACGCCGGATTCGATGACCGCCAGGCCCTCCGCCTGGACCGAAATCGACCCGGTACAGCCGATTACCGCGGCGGCGCGCGGGTTGGCGCGGAGGTTGGCGACCTTGCGGGTGCTGAGGTTGGCGTTGAACAGCAGCGACCCGTCCTCGGTGACGGCGAAGCTGACCAGCGCTGCTTCAGGATGGCCGTTTGCGGCGGTGGTGGCGACGACGCCTAGCGGGTTGGCGCGGACGAAGCTGGTGAATGCCGCCACGGAAAGGGTTTCCATGGTGGTCAGGTTAGCCGGGCGCGATGGGCGGCGACGCGTTCCCTTGTGGCGCAACGAGAAGAACAATAGCGGCGCGGGCTTCCCCCGCCTAGGTGCGCGAAGGGTTTTCCGCACGACGGCGACGCGCACAGGCCGCCGGGGACGCTTTGGCGGTCGGCCAGCAGAGTGGCCAGGGCCAGCGCCGAGGACGTGATCAGCCAGGCTCCCCACGGGCCGTCGTCGGACGAGTCGACGTGCAGGTGCCAGCCGAAGTCGTCGTCGTGCGCGGTCAGGCGCGGAGGTCCGGCGTAGGCGGCGAACAGGGCGTTCAGCACCTCGGCGGCCGAAGCGGCGTCCGGGGCGGCGAAGACCTCCCGCAGTTCCAGTGCGGCGGCGCGTAACTCAGCGACCTCGCGCGCGGACAACTGAGGCCGCGGTTCGCCGTGCTCGACCAGTACTGCGGCTACCGAATCCGGCGACGGGTCCGCCGTCAGCAGCACATCGAGCAGCGCTACGGCACGGCGGACAGCGTCCCGGGCGGAGCGGCCCGCGAAATCCTGCTGCGTTCCAGGCATGCGCCACTGTAACATCTCGTCGGTGACAAGCCGTTACAGATTCGCGGCATATCTCATCGGGGCGACGGCTGCGCGCACTGGTGACGAGTTGTCCGGTCCGGCAGTGCTGCTGCTCGGCGTGGGCGCTTCGGGGGCGGTCGCGGGGTCGACGCTGCTGGCCGGGCTCACTGTCGCGGCGGCGGTGGGCGGGCCGGTGCTGGGTGCGCTCCTGGACCGGTCACGCGCGCCGGGCCGGATCCTCGCGGTGGGGCTGATCGGGTACGCGGCGGGGTTGGCCGCGATCACCGCACTGTTCGGGGTGGTGCCGTTTGCGCTGGTGGTGGCGGTTGCCGTGGTGACCGGGTTGCTGGCACCGGCGATCGGGGGCGGGTGGACGGCACAGGTCCCCGCGTTGGTACCCGCGCCGAAGCTCGGAAGGGCGAGCACGCTCGACGCGATGACGTTCACGGCGGCGGCACTCGTCGGGCCGGGGCTCGCGGGAGTGCTCGCTACAGCCGCGGGGGCTCCGGTTGCGATGGCCGTGGCCGGAGTGCTGACGTTGATCGCGGTGCCGTTCGCGTGGCGGCTCCCCCGCAACTGTGAAGAGCAGCGGCCGAAATTCTTTGAAGCGGCAACGGTTCTGGTCCGCAATCCTGCGTTGCGACAGTCGACTGCGACCTCGACGTTGTCATGTATCGGGATCGGGATGGCGTTCGTCTGTTATCCATTGATCGGCGAGCAGCGGCTTGGCAGCGCGGGATACGGGACGTTATTGCTCGTCGGCTTGTCAGTCGCGTCGTTGCTGGCGAACGCGGTTCTCTCGCGACGGTCGTATTCGCCGGATCGTGCGGTGCAACTGAGCACTGTCGCCATTGGACTTGGGTTAGCGGGGGCGGCGGTGGCACCGAACGCACCTCTATTGGTGCTTGCGGTGGCGCTCACGGGAATCGGCGAAGGGCCGCAACTGGCGTCGTTGTTCGCGGTTCGGCATCGGGAAGCGCCGCCGGAACTGCGGGCTCAGGTGTTCACCACCGCGGCCAGCATCAAGATCGCCGGGATAGCGCTGGGAAACGCCGTCGCCGGGCCGTTAGCCGCCTGCTCCCCCACCGTCGGGCTGGTTGCGGCGGCGGGGACGCAGGTGGTCGCGGCGGTCGCGCATCCGTTGTGGACGGTCAGAAAGCAGCTAGTCCGTTAGGGGTTCCATTACCGGTCGGGCCGTCGTATCCCGGGACGCCGGTGCAGAGATAGTCGCCGCATTCCTCGAATACGACATTGTCTCCGCCGACGACGTCGTTGAGTTTCCCCGCGTACAGCCGCGAAGCATCCGGATACTGATCATGGTGTCCGGCCAAAGCGATGACTCCGGCGATGAACGGGGCAGAAGCGCTGGTGCCGCCGACTACCGTCCAGCCGTGGAGGACTGTGGTCTCGTACACGGCGGGTCCGGTGGCGGGATCGGCTACCGCGGCGACATCGGCGACGGTTCGGCCGGGGCAGTTCGGGTCCTTCTGCCAGGCCGGTTTCGGGACCCAGGCCGAACATCCGCTCGACGCGCCCTTCCACACCGATTCGGTCCAGCCGCGCGCATTGTCTGCTTTGGACAGTGACGTGCCGCCGACTGCGACGACGCTTGAGTACACCGCGGGCGCGCTCGGTGCCGCGAATCCGCCGTCCCCGCTCGACGCGACGATCGCCACGCCGGGATGCTGGTAGTGGGCGGCGAAATCGCCGGACCAATGGCTTTCCGGTGCGCCGTAGCTGTTCGACACAATCGTCGCGCCGAGCTTCACGGCCGTGTCCACCGCGGTGCCGAGCGCGTCGAAGGACGCGTCGTCGCCTTCTACCAGCAGAATTTTGCACTGGGCGCAGGCGGCGGAGGCCATGTCCAGGTCCAGCGCGGCCTCCACTGGCCAGTCGCCCTGCCGCGGCGGGAGCGGAGCAGCCTCGCCGTGCTGGTTGACTTTGCGGAAGCAGCCGTTCGCGGTGGTGCACGCCGGGAGGCCGTAGGTTTGTCGATATACCGCCAGGTCTGCTTCGGCGGTCGGGGCGTCGCCAGCGTCGACGATGGCGATCGTTTCTCCCGCGCCGCCGGTGTCGGGCAGGCGGTAGGCCGAACGCAGGTCGGCGGGGCTGTATCCGGTGGCGCGCAAGGCAACACGACTGTCCATTTTGGCGTAACAGCGAGCGAATCCGGGAGCGGCGGGACCGCAGACGTCTCGCGGGGCGGCGGACGTGACGGACGGGATGAGCGCGCCGAGGAGAAGCAGCACAGCCAGGATGCGTTTCATCGCTCGGCCTTCCCGACGGTGTAGGCATTGCTGATCGTCTGCGTGATCGCGTTGCCCGCCAGATCCCGCGCAGTCACCTTCAGTGACGGCGACGTCCCGGCTGGCGGATTCCGCCACATCGCGACGTATTCGCCGAACAGTCCGAAAACCTGCGCGGGCTGCCAGGTGGCACCGTTGTCGGCAGATATCGAAACTGTTGCCGAGGCGATCGGCGAATGCGAACCGGCACCGCTGTACGCGGCGTGGCCGACGTGCAGTTCGAGCACCTGCAGCGGCGAGGACGACGTCGTGGAAAGGTCGGAATCGAGCCGGTAATCGACAGTCAGCGCACCGAGGATTCGGCACGGCTGCGTCGGATCGCTTGCCTGGCAACGATGCGGCGGAGGGAGTGCGGCATCAGCCGCGGCCGGGTCGTATTGCAAGGTCAGTTCGGTGCGCAGTTTTCCGGCCTGGCCGACGCCGGGTATCGCGGTCCGGTCGACGTCCAGCACGCCACGGAAGGTCGCCGGCGTCTTCGGCACATCGACCGACGCGCCGTAGGCACCGTCCTGGTCGAAGACCTGCTGATCGTTGCGGTACAAGGAGAAATGCAGCCGCGGCGCGTAGAACAACGGGATCGCGGTGTGGTCCGGTTCGCTGTCGCGCAATTCCGGGATGGCGACCGAAACTGTGCCGCCGGAATAACACGCCTCGCACAGCCGGTCTCGCCGCCACTGCCCGAGACCGGCGGTCAACGGCCCGCGCGACCAGTCGACGGTCGTGGTGCTGCCCGGCCGATAAGTGCGAGGATCGGCGGTCATCAGCGTGTACGACGAGCCTTTTTGCTCGTACTGCACCCATTGCCTGGTGTGCGTGGTGCCGAGGTAGTCAGTCAGCACGCCCGGGGCGTGGATGAAGAAACCGCTCGCGCCGAGGCCGTGCCGCAGGATCACCGGGTCCACCGGACCGCTGTCGATCGCGACCGGCATGGTGTCGGCGGGATCGGCGTACATCCGGTCCCGGACTGTCGCGAGCTCACTGTCCTTTGTGGAAAACGACTGGTCCTCGCCGATGCCCTCGGTGGAGAACGAAAGATCGACGCGGTACCGGTCCTCGGGCTTGGGCGCTTTGCCCGCCCACTGCACGACGTAATGCAGCACGCCCTGAGCCGGCTTCGGCACCGGCCGCACGTACTGCTTGGTCGTGCTGCCCGAGATGCCGATGGCGAATCCCCGGCCGGTCGCGTCCTCGCGGAAGAAGTTGGTGGTGAGCAGTTCCTGGGTCGTCGACTTCGACGGGGCCACCTTGACCTCGGCGGTCGCGTGCTTCTCCTCCACGGTGAGGGTCTGTGCGTCCGGCGAATCGCCGACGGCGAACCCCTCGACCCACGAGGTCCGCGTGGCGATCACGCTCCCGGTGCTGTCGAAATCGGAGAAGGTCGCGGAGGCGGCGTAATGCCCCTCGGGAACCGCGATCCGGGTGACGCCGTCGACCTCGACGTGCCGCAACAGCTTGGCCGCGGAATCGGTGTTGATCAGCGAAACGATGCCGTTGACCGAGCGGCCCTGCAGATCGAGGAGGCGGAGTTCGACGATCTTCATCGGGTACCGCGGCTGCTGTTCGCGGGGCGCTCCGGCCAGCCGGATCGTCGCGGGCAGCGCACTGCTGCCCGCCGGGCGTCCGGCGGCCGCGTCCTCCGCGAGGCGTCGGCGCAGGTCAGCGGTGAATTCGGCGGGCGAAGCGAGATAGCCGGTCGCAGTGTTCCCGGCGGACGGGGCGAGCGTGATCCCCGGCAACGCCGCCGGGGTCGCGCCGGCCGGGAAAGTGATCTCCAGGGGTGTCGCCCCCGCCGGCATCCGAGCCAGCGCGGTGACGTCGAACAGCGATTTGTCCAGCCGTCCGAGAAACGGAACGGCCTCGCCCGGAATGACGTAACGGTCGCCGCCGTCGGTTTGATACGACTGAAAAGTGGTGCTCGGCGGCGACGAAAAAGCGTAATTCGTACCGCCGTTCGGCCCCGGGAAAACCGTCAGCCGGTCCCCCGTCGGCAAAGCCACTTCCCGCGCTTGCGGCGCCGCCGCCGCGAAGGGCGCGGCCGCCGCGGCTGGTGCCGCCACCGCGAAACTGCCCAGCACCAGCGCGATCGACGCGATCGCGCGGCGTCTTCCGGAAACCCGTCCTCCCATGCCCGATGCTCCTCTCCAGCATGCGGCAGAGCAGGATTTTCAGGACGGTTTCCGAGGATGGACTGGACCAATTGACCGCGTCAACGAAAAACGCGGTTTCTGTCCGGGAGGGCGATTGTTGTCAGCCCTGCCGGAGCAACACGGGAAGGGCCTAGAACGCCATCGCCTGCGCGCGCCGCTTGACCTCGGTCCCGTGGCTGGTGCGCAGCGCGTTGATCGGCGTGCTGCCCGGGAGCGTGTCGTCGGCGGTGAAGAGCCAGCGGAGCATCTCGGTGCGGCTGAACCCGGAGTCGGCGAGCACGGTGATCGTGCCGCCCAGCCCCTTGACGATGCCGTCCTTCACGAAGAAGGCGGCGGGCACGCAGAGTTCGCCCTTGCGCCGGACAGCGATCAGCTCGCCGTCCCGCAGCATCTGGCGGACCTTGTTGGCCGACACCCCCAACGCGGCCGCCACCTCCGGCAACGGCTTGACCGCGACCTCGGTGTCGAGGATGTCGTCGGCGACAGGAATCCCACTCACAGGTGACACTGTGCCACATTCCCCCGTCCGGCCCACTGCTACGCACGGGTGACCCGCCCCGCCGCGCGCGCCCTTCCGTACGATTGCCCACCGTGACGCGCACCCAGCCCAGCCTCGTCGGCACCCTGCTCGAACGCCGGTACCGCGTTGACCAGCTGCTGGCCAGGGGCGGGATGTCGGCCGTCTACCGGGGCCTCGACACCCGCCTCGACCGGGCGGTGGCGATCAAGATCATGGATCCGCGCTTCGCCGACGACCGGTCGTTCGTCGACCGGTTCGTGCGCGAAGCGCGTTCGGCCGCCCAGCTGCACCACCCGAACGTGGTCGCCGTGCACGACCAGGGCTTCGACACCCCGGCCGGCCAGGACACCGGCCTCGCCTTCCTGGTGATGGAGCTGGTCAACGGCGGCACCCTGCGCGACCTGCTGGACGAGCAGGGCCAGCTGGACGTCTCGCTCGCGCTGAGCGTCGCGGAGCCGGTGCTGGCCGCGCTGGCCGCCGCGCACGCCGCCGGGCTGGTCCACCGCGACGTCAAGCCCGAGAACGTGCTCATCGGCCGCAGCGGGCAGCTCGCGGGCGGCGTGGTGAAGGTCGGCGACTTCGGCCTGGTCCGCGCGGTCGCCAGCGCGGGCACCACGAGCTCGAGCGTCATCCTCGGCACCGTGGGCTACCTGGCCCCCGAACAGGTCGCCACCGGCGACACCACGGCCCGCAGCGACGTCTATTCGGCGGGCATCCTGCTGTACGAGATGCTCACCGGCCGGCTGCCCTACACCGGCGACACCGCGATCTCGGTCGCCTACCGGCACGTGAACGACGACGTGCCCCGCCCGAGCGAACTGCGCCCGGACCTGCCGCCGGTGCTCGACGACCTGATCCTGCGCGCCACCCGCCGCGACCCGGAGCAGCGCCCGGCGGACGCCGGCGAGTTCCTGGCGCAGCTGCAGGCCGCGCGCGCCGAGCTGGGGCTGCAGCCGGTCGCGGTGCCGGTGCCCCCGCCGCCGGACGGCGACCGGGTGTCGGACGTCGAACGCACGCTCCCGAACATCCCGGCGGTCCAGCAGAACGTTCCGCTGGGCCAGCAGACCATGCCGGTCTCCGGGCCTCGCGGCACGCGCGCCATGACCCGCGCCGTGCCCGCCGCGCCTCCCCCGGCCGGTCCGCCGCACGCCGGGCCGCCCGCCCCCGCGCCGGACGAACCGCGGAAACCGCGCGACAAGCGCAAGCTGATCGCGCTGGCGATCGCCGGGGTGCTGGTGCTCGGCGGGCTGATCGGCGCGTTCGCGTTCATCCTCAGCGATTCCAAGGTCACGACCACGACCGTGCCGAAGCTCGCCGGGCTGACCCAGGCCGAGGCGGGCGACCAGCTGCGCGCGGCGAAGCTGAACCCGCGCTACAGCCAGGAGTTCGACAACACCGTCGACGCCAACAAGGTGATCAAGGTGGACCCGGCTCCGGGCACCACGCTCAACCAGGACGCGACGGTGTCCGTGGTGGTGTCGAAGGGCAAGCCGAAGGTGCCGAACATCCAGGTCGGCACCGCGCTCGACACCGCGACGAAGGCGATCCAGGAGCAGAAGCTCACCGTCGTCCAGGGCACGCCGGAGTACAACGACACCGCGCCGCAGGGCACCGTCGTGAGCGTGAGCCCGGCGGCGGGCACCCCGGTGGACATCGGCGGCCAGGTGACGCTGGTGCTGTCCAAGGGCCCGGAGCCGCTTCCGCCGGTCCCGGACGTCACCGGGCGGTCCAAGGCCGAGGCGTTCCAGATCCTCCAGCAGGCCGGATTCCAGCCGCAGGACGGCGGCGACGAGTTCTCGCAGAGCGTGCCCGCGGGCGCGGTCACCCGCACCGACCCCGGCGCGGGCTCGGCGGGGACCAAGAAGGTCAAGGTCTACGTCTCCAACGCGGTGCAGGTCCCGGACGTCCGGTACCGCACCTTCGACCAGGCCGCGGACCTGCTCAAGCAGGCCGGGCTCGACGTCGACCGCAAGGGCGGCGACGGCAACGGCCACGGGCACGGCGGCGGCTTCAACTTCGTCCTCGAACAGGACCCGGCCCCCGGCTCGTTCGTGCCCAAGGGCACCAAGGTCAAGATCCGGGGGATCGGCGGATGATCGGCAGCCGCGGCCGGGTCACCGGCACCGTCGGGCCCGGGCTGATCGGCGAGGTGCTGCTCAGCGTCCGCGGCGGCACCGAGGCCTTCTACGCCTATCCGGCCGAGCCGGACACCACCTTCGCCGTCGGAACACCCGTTCTGGTGGTCGATTTCGAGCCTCCGCGCACGGTCTACGTGGAAAGGTGGCAACCGTTGCGCGCTTGACCGCGTCGCAGTGCTGACGGCGCCTGAGCGCCGTGCCAGCTGAATACGGAAAGTGCGGCGAGGGCTATGGAAATCTGGGTCATCGTGGTGATCGCGGTCGTGGCCGTGATCCTGCTGTTCGGGCTCCTGCGGATCCTGTACAAGGTGGCGGAGCCGAACGAGGCGCTCATCATCTCCGGCTGGGGCGTCCGGGTCGAGCGCACCGAAACGGCCGACAGCCTCGGGTTCAAGATCATCACCGGCCGCGGCGTGAACGTGCTGCCGGGCTTCCAGACCGCGCGCAGGCTGTCGCTGGACACCCGAGGGGTGAACCTGCAGGTCTCGTGCGTGACGAAACAGGGTCTTCCGGTCACCGTGCGCGCGGTCGTGATCTACAAGGTCGGCGACGATTTCGCCTCGATCGCGAACGCCGCCCGCCGGTTCCTCGACCAGCAGAAGGGCATGAACGACACCATCCACGAGCTGTTCTCCGGGCATCTGCGCTCGATCGTGGGCGGGCTGACCATCGAGGAGATGATCCACAACCGCGACGCGCTGACCGGCGAGGTCCGCCAGTCGTCGGCGACCGAGATGATCAAGCTCGGGCTGATCGTGGACTCGCTGCAGATCCAGGAGATCGACGACGAGTCCGGCTACATCGTCAACCTCGGCAAGCCGCACGCGGCCGCGATCGCCGCCGCCGCGCGCATCGCCGAGGCGCAGCGCGACCAGGAGGCCACCGAGGCCGAGCAGGTCTCCGCCGCGCGCAAGGCGGGCGCGATCCGGGAAAGCCAGATCCAGCAGGCCGGGTACCAGGCCGAGGTGGACCAGGCCAAGGCGAAGGCGAGCCAGTCCGGCCCGCTGGCCGAGGCGACCGCGCGCCAGGAGGTCGTGGTCCAGGAGACCAGGGCGGCCGAGCTGGAAGCGGCGCTGTCCGAGCAGCGGCTGCAGTCGCAGGTCCGCAAACCGGCCGACGCGAAGGCGTACGAAACGCGCACCACGGCGGACGCGGAACGCGACGCGCAAATCGCCCGCGCGCAGGCACAGGCGAAGGAAACCGAGCTGCGGGCGGGCGCGGACGCGACGCGGGTCAAGACCGCGGCGGACGCTGAAGCGCAGGCGACGAAGGCCCGTGCGGAAGCCAGCGCGAGTGCGACGAAGGCCACCGGTGAGGCCGAAGCGGCGGCGGCCAAGGCGAAGGGGCTCGCGGACGCGGACGCGGCGAAAGCCAAGGGTCTGGCCGAAGCCGAAGCGGCGAAAGCGAAGGGGCTCGCCGAGGCCGAGGCGATCAAGGCGCGCGCGGCCGCACTGGCGGAGAACCAGGAGGCTGTGGTAGCACAACAGCTGGCCGAGCGCTGGCCGGAGATCGTCGAAGCCGGCGCGCAGGCCTTCAGCAATGTCGACCACATGGTGGTCCTGAACGGCGCGGACGGGATGTCGGACATGTTCACCAAGGCGCTCTCCCTCGGCGGCACGGGCCTCGGCCTGGCCCGCCAGCTGATGGACGCCATGGGCACCAAGCAGTCCGGTTCCGACGGCGGCCTCGCCCCTCGCGAGGACTGATGAGCTTCTTCACGGACGGTCCTCGCGAGCGACCCCTGTTCCCGGTCCGGGAGCAGGAGCTGTTCGGCTACGAGGGCCGTCCGTGGACGGGCCCGCCCGCCGACCACATCGTGCCGGCGCTGGTGCCCTGGGCGACACCGCTGGGCCGGTCCGAGCGCACCATCGTGGCGCTGCGCGCGGTCGAGGTGTGGCCGGAGGCGATGACGCTGCGGATCGCGGTGTATTCGCGCGACCGCATGGACGGCGCTCCGCTGATCGGCCACCGGCGCATCCCGGACTACAACTCGCTGCTGGTCGGCGTGCTGTTCCCGGACGGCGGCCGGGCCAGCTCCGAAACCGTTTCGGTGCCCAGCGCGGGCGAGCCGCACGAGCCGGTGCTGCGCGTCGAGGACGGCAGCGGGTCGGAGTTCCACTACGAGCACCCGGTCTTCGTGTGGCCGCTGCCCAGCGCCGGTCCGGTGAAGCTGATCGTGCAGTGGCTCGACCGCGAGATCGCGGAAACGCACACCAAACTCGACGGCGGACGGCTGCGCGCGGCGGCGCGCGAAGCGAGCGAACTGTGGCCGGGGCTGCCGAAGCGGCCGGGCAACGGCGTCGCGATGCGCCAGATCGCCGCCGAGGTCACCGACTCCGCCGGACCCGGCCTGCCGCAGCGGCAGCCGCGGCGTGCCCCGGGCGAGTGAAATCCGCGGGAATTAGCGTCCCCGAAACATAACGGCCGTCCGCCGGTCATACCCGAGTAGTGTCGTGACATTCGCCCTCGACATTCGCACTCGACGCCGGACGTTGGAAGGTGGACCATGGCACCTGCCCCGCTCAGCTCGCTCGATGTCGCTTTTCTTTGCCTCTCCAGGGAAACCGCGCCGATGCAGATGGGAGTGGCGCTGGTTTTCGCGCCGGAGGAGCCGGTCGATCCGGACCGGTTGGCCGGGCTGCTCGCCCGCCGGGCGGCGGAGATTCCGCCGCTGCGCCGGAAAATCCGCGCCGGGCTGTTCCCGCCCGGCTCCGCGACCTGGGTGGACGACCCGGATTTCCAGGCAGTGAAACACATTCACCATCACCGGCTGACCACGCTGTACGACCCGGACCCGCTCCCGGAGTTCGCGGCGAGGTGGATCGCCGAACCGCTCGACCCGCACCGTCCGTTGTGGGAACTCACCGTGGTGACAGGTTTTCCGGACGGAACCTTCGCGATCTTGCTAAAACTCCACCACGCGCTCACCGACGGCGCGGGCGCGTACGCCGTCACAGTAGGACTCCTGGACGGATTGCCGCTCCCGGAGCCCGCGGCGGCGATTCCGCAGCCGCGCACGCCGATGGACGCGGTGCGGGATACGTTGGAGACAGCGGGAATCGCGTCGTCGGTGGTCCGGGCGGCCCGGCCGCCGTGCCTCCCGCTGGCCGCACCCGCGACCGCCGAACGGCGCCTCGGTTTCGCCCGGCTGGCCTCGGCCGATCTTCGCCGGATCCGCCGGACACACGGCGGTACCACGAATGACGTCGTGCTCGCGGTCTTGTCGGGGGCCTTGCGCGAATGGCTGATCAATCGCGGCATTCGCGCGGCGGGACGTTCCGTGCGCGCGCTGATTCCCGTGAGCGTGCGCGGGAGAGCGGCCGAGCAATGGGGCGGGAACAAGCTTTCCGGCTATTTGTGCGATCTGCCGATCGGAATGGACGATCCGGTGCGGCGGCTGGCCGAAGTGCGCGCCGAGATGACCCGCAACAAAGCTGCCGGACCTTCGCGCGGAGCCGGGGCTTTCCCGCTGCTGGCCGACCGGATGCCCGCCGCGCTGCACTGGCTGGGAACCCGGACCGCCGGGCTGGCCGCGCCGCTGCTGTTCGACCTGGTGGTGACGACCGTGCCGGTGCCGCCTGCCCGGCACGCGCTGGCCGGAGCGCCGCTGACGGAGGTCTACCCGTTCGTGCCGCTGGCCCCGCGCCAGGCGGTGGGCATCGCGGTGGCGCCTTATCGCGACAGTGTCCACATCGGACTGCAGGCGAACGCGGACGCGGTGGCCGATCTCGGCTCGCTGCGCGACGCGGTCGCCAAGTCGGCGGCGGAACTGCTGGACGCCTCGTGAACGGTGCTCTGCGGCTTCGGGTTGTGCGCGGTCTTGCGCCCCAATGTGGCATTGGGTGCGTTCAACGCACCGAACGCCACATTGGGTGCGTCTGACGCACCCAATGCCACATTGGGGTTGTTTCATCGTGGTTTGTGCTGGTGGGGTTGGGTTGTGGGGGTGTGGTAGTGCTCAGGTCGGGCTGGTTTGGGCGTGGTCGCGGGTGTGTTGTTCGTGGTGGGTGAGGACGAGCAGGGCGCGCAGCAGGGTGGTGGCGTGGCGGGTGTCGAGGCGGAGTTTGTCGAGGACGCGCCAGTTTTTGAGGGCGGCGAAGCCGCCCTCGACCGCGCAGCGCATCGCGGCGAACGCCGCGTTCGCCTGTTTCTGTCCTGTGGTGAGGGGCCGGTTGGTTTCGGCTTTGTAGGGGGTGAGCACGATCTGCTCGCAGGCCCCGCCGCAGTCGGGGCAGTCGCGGGCGGTGCGGATGTCTTTGTGCCAGCCGTGGAAGCCTTTGTCTCCGGCCGGGGTCAGGCCGTGGGCGTGGAGGCGTTCGCGGATGCGGAGCCGGCGGGCGGCGGTGATGTCGGCGGTGCGGCCCGGCAGGGCCGCGGAGATCCACAGCAGCCGGCCCGTCTCGTCGGTCAGGGCGAGCACGACCAGGCCGTGCTGTTTGTGCTTGCCGCTGTAGTGGGCCCGGTTGGCGCGTCCGGTGCGGCGCCGGGTGCGGATCAGGGTGCCGTCCACCAGCACCGCTGACGCGCCGCGCGCGGCCTGCCGTCGCAGGACCCGGTCCAGCCTCCGGGCGCGGGCGGCGAGCAGGGCGATGACTTCCAGCACCCAGCGGCGCACCGTGGAGGCCGAGACTCCGTGGCCGCCGCCGATGTCGGCCAGCCGCGGGTCGTGGCGCAGCACCGCCAGCACCACCAGCGCCTGCCCGGCAGGCGTCGCTTTGCGCCAGCGTGACCGCAACCGCCGGCGACGCCCGCGGATCAGCCCGGCGACCAGCTGCAGGGTCTGCCGAGAAACAGGAAGAACGACCTGGTAGGAAAGAGGACCGAAGCCCTCGGCGGATGGTTGACTCACATCTCGATCCTGCCGAGGGCTTCACCCATGCCCACGCCGCCACGCCGGTCCCGCACCAACCCCGGCCACCACAGCCAAAACACACCCGCTCAACCACACCCCCCAGCAACAACCACGATGAAACAACCCCATTGGGGTTTCTCAGCAGTGCTGTGTGCGGCGGGTCTGTTGCGGCGGCGCTGGCCAGAGGATGCGGAGCACCGGCTGGCCGATGGGCCGCGCGGTGCCGTTGCCGCGAAGGTACGTGAGGGGAACCCTGAGGGAATCAGAGTCCCTCAGGGTTCCCCTCACGTACCTCGGCATCGCGTGCCGGGCCCGGTGTCCGCTCTGACCGGGATCAGCACTCTCGGGCGGGTGGTCAGCCGCGCAGCATCTCCGCGACCAGGAAGGCCAGCTCCAGCGACTGCTGGGTGTTGAGCCGGGGGTCGCAGGCGGTCTCGTAGCGGCCGGAGAGGTCGACGTCGGAGATTTCCTGTGCCCCGCCGAGGCATTCGGTGACGTCCTCGCCGGTCAGCTCGACGTGGATGCCGCCGGGGTAGGTGCCGAGCTTGTGGTGCACCTCGAAGAAGCCCTGGACCTCGTCGACGATGCGGTCGAAGTGCCGGGTCTTGTAGCCGGTGGACGATTCGTGCGTGTTGCCGTGCATCGGGTCGCACTGCCAGATGACCTTGTGCCCGGACGATTCGACCTTCTCCACGATCGCCGGCAGCACCTCGCGGACCTTGCCGTTGCCCATCCGGGAGATCAGCGTGAGGCGGCCCGGTTCGTTGCGCGGGTCGAGCCGCTCGACGTACTCCAGCGCCTGCTCGGGCGTGGTCGTCGGGCCGATCTTGAGCCCGATCGGGTTCGACAGCAGCTCGGCGAACGCGATGTGCGCGCCGTCGAGCTGCCGGGTGCGCTCGCCGATCCACAGGAAGTGCGAGGACAGGTTGTACAGCTTCGGGTTCGCCGCGTCGGCCTGGTCCAGCCGCAGCATCGCGCGCTCGTAGTCGAGCAGGAGCGCCTCGTGGCTGGCGAAGATCTCGGTGTACTGCAGCGAAGTGTCGGTGACGCCGCAGGCGTTCATGAACCGCAGGCCGCGGTCGATCTCGGCGGCGAGCGCCTCGTACCGCTCCCCCGCCGGCGAGGAGGACACGAAGTCCTTGTTCCAGTCGTGCACCTGGTGCAGGTCGGCCATGCCGGCCCCGGTGAGCGCGCGGACCAGGTTCATCGCCGCGCCGGCGTTCGCGTAGGCGCGGATCATCCGGCCCGGGTCCGGCACCCGCAGCTCCGGCTTGGCGACGAGCGAGTTGATGATGTCGCCGCGGTAGACGGGCAGCCCGAGCGCGTCGGTGCCGGACGAGCGCGGCTTCGCGTACTGGCCCGCGATCCGCCCGACCTTCACCACCGGCAGGCTGGCCCCGTAGGTGAGCACGACGGCCATCTGCAGCAGCGTGCGCAGATTCGCCCGGATGTGCGGTTCGGTGTTGGACTCGAACGTCTCCGCGCAGTCGCCGCCCTGCAGCAGGAAGGCCTCCCCGCGAGCCACCATGGCGAGCCGGCTCTTCAACCGGTCGATCTCGGCGGGCACGGTGATCGGCGGCACGCTCTCCAGCACGCCGCGCACCCGCTTGGCCAGCGCGGCGTCCGGCCACTCCGGCTGCTGCGCGGCAGGCAGCGACAAGGCGGTGTCGAGGCGGTCCCGCAGCTCAGGAGGCAGGGGCGGCAGCTCGGGAAGAGTGTCTACGGGAACGTCGACTGTCCAGTTCACGCGTCTCAGGATAGGGTCTGCCGCGTTTGTCCGGGGCGGTGGGCGTCGAGGGTCACGCGTCCGGGGCGTCTTGGCGGTAGAGGGTGCCGAATCGGTCGGCTACGTCCAGCAGACCTGCTAATTCGTCAGTATCAAGGGCTGGGACGATGACGGACCAGTGGTCGAGGGCCGCGGCTTCGGCGAGGATCCGGCGGCGTTCGTCCGGCGGGGCGGCGGCGGAGACGTCGACCAGGAGCCGGGCGCGGTCTTCGGCGGATTCCACGAGGCGGGTCCGGGCCAGCGCGCGGGGCAGGTCGTGTTTGGCGAGTTCCGGAAGGAACGCCAGGACGAGCCGCTCCTGCTCCGGCTCGGCTTCGACGGTCTCGATGACGGCTTCGGCTTGGTCGAGGTGTCCGGCCGCGGCCAAGCCCCGGACTAGAACCCGCCGAGCACCGGCCAGGTCGCGCTCGCCGAGGTACCCGCACAGCTCGAGGGCCGCGGCGACCTCTCCCCGTGCCGCCAGGTCCGCCATCGCGTCCTCGATCGCCAAGCCGAGGGCAGTCTCCGGGTTGGCGGCGACCAACTCCACGACCTCGGCGGGTTCGCCCGCCGCGGCCAGCATCGCGATCGCGGCGTGCACGTCGTTCCAGGCGAACTGTGCGAACACGGGCGGCTCCTTCGCCCGGCTACGGACATGCGCCGCGATCCGGGCCAGCGCATCGTGGTCGTCGGCCGCTCGAAGCCGACGGGCCAGCGAGGTCACGGGTTCTCGCATCACCGACCAGTATTCGACGCCGCAGATCAGCTTCTCGGCGATCCGCAGATCTCCCTTTGCGGCGAGAAGGCTCGCCAGCTCCTTGATTTCAGTCAGCCCTTGCCATTCCGGCGCCATCAGAGGAGCGAGCAGCTCGGCTCGGCGCACATCCCCGGCCGCCACGACTGTTTTGGTCAGCGCGCTGATCGCCGCTGCCGCGCGCAAGTCGTGCGCCGGACGGCGGGTGAGCGCTTCGGCCTGCTCCGCTGCCTGGCGCGCACGGGTGCGCTCCCCCGCGGACAGCAGCGCATCCGCCAGCACCGCGAACCGATGGGCGTCGGCTTGCAGTTCGAAGGCCGACCGGCGGGTGGAGAGGTAGCGGCCGGTCCAATGGAAGGCTTGGTCGGCCTCGCCCGCGGCCACGAGTGCCTGAACGAACCGGATCGTCGCCTCGCCCCGCGCGAAGGGGTTGGTCATCGAACCCAGCACCGCCGGAACCTCGGACAGCCTGCCCGCCGTGGCCAGGAACTCGACCAGAACGGGCACGAACCGGTACTCGCGTTCCACGTCGTCGAATCTCGCGCCGACAGCTCCGGCCGAGTCGTGCGCCGCCGCCAATTCGGCGGTGACATCGAGGTGGAACAGCACTCCGGCAGCGCCGTGCTCCTGCGCGAACCTGCGAGCCCGATCCGCGTCACCGCGCTGGACGAGCCGCCGGGCCAGCTCCGCGAACAGCTCCTGGCGGCGCAGCTCGTGAGTCACGGCGGCGGCCAGTCCGGCCGCCGCGTCCGCGTCGTCGACCGCCAGCACGGCCAGTTCGCCGAGCGTTCCGTCCCGGAGCTCCTCCCCCGAGATCTCCCTCGCCAACAGCCCAGCCCTGGAGAAGCCCAGGTCGCGAACGGCGGCGGTCATCGCGGCGATCCGCCGGCGCTGATCCGCGCTGACGCGGTCGGCGACCCGCGCGGCCGCCGCGTGCTTTCCGCTGTGTACCAATGCCACGGCGGTTTCCGCGAGCAAGGTGTCGCGCAGATCCGGGTCGTGCTCGTCGTCGGCCAGTCGCTCAGCCCGTTCGGACTGCCCGGCGCGGGCCAGCTCCCGGGACAGATCGAGCAGCGCCCGCGTGCGCGGCCCGGGCTCGGTCATGGACTGTGCCAAAGCGACGGCGTGATCGACCTGTCCCAGCGCGGCCCACACCGCGGGCAAGCGCACCGGCGTGATCTTGTTGCGCTCGCGGAAGTTGTCCCGATAGGTGTCGAGCGTGATCAGCCGGACCAGGTCGGGTTCGCCGGACGCGAGCAGCGCCGCGCGGGCAGTGTCCAGCTCCCCCATCGCGGCAAGGTCGCCGCCCGAAACGTCCAGCAGGCGTTCGTGCCGAGCCGGGTCTCCGGCGAGATCGACCAGGGCGGCTACGTCGCCGCTCTCCTGGACGAGCCGGAAGTAGCCGCGCAGCAGGAATTGGGGAGTGTCCGGCGGCCAGCCCGCCGAGCGATACCCGGCGGCCCATTCGTCGATCGCCTCGCGATACCGGGACAGCTCGGCACCGAACGCTTCGACCGCCTCGCGTTGCAGATTCTCGTGCCCCAGAAGGAAAACCGCCGCGGCCTCGCTTGGGCGCCAATGCGCAGGGCGACGGGTGAACGAGCGGCTTGCCACGCTGTTCAGGACCCGTTCGACGTCCCGGGGGCGGCGCTGAGTCAGCTGCGCCAGGTCGTCGCCGCTGAGGCCGCCGCGGGCCGCGACCAGGAAACCCAGCAGGTCCTTTTGGTCTTGGAGCAGCGCGTCAAGTTCGCGCTCCATATCGGCCTTCGCCGCGACGGCCGCGGGCGAAGGCACCAGGGAACGCTCGATGCCGGGCGCGCGCAAGGGATGGTCAGCGCGCACATCCGGTGGGACGTCGGGGTTGAGGCGGCTCGCGACGATCACGCGGAGACCGTGTTCGGGAAACGGCAGAAGTGCGGCGATGCTGTGGCCGCCGGAGCTGGCGCCGCGATCCTCGTCCAGGCCGTCGACGACCAGCACCAAGCGCTCGCCGCGGTTTCGGCAGTGTGCGGCGGCTTCGGCGAAGACCGCGTTGAGGTTTCGGGCCTCGGGGTCCTTTGCCGCTCCCAGGACTTCGGCCAATTGCTCCTGGACGACATCCACGAACGCCTCGCGGGTGTCGTCGCCGAGGGAACGCGCCGTGACGAAGAACGAGACCACCCGCACTCCTTCGGGCGGCGAGAGCACGAACGAGGCCATCAGGGCCGACTTGCCCGTCCAGGGAGCCGCGCGCCACCACCCGTAGGCGGGGGCATCCTCCGGAGCCGTGCAGAACCGGGCCAGTTCGGCCAATTCCGTTTCGCGGCCGATGAGCCGTTCCGGCGCGACCTGGCGGACCCATTGCCGATAGCGGGAGCGGGCGGGCGGGGCTCCGGCGTAGGTGACCGAATCGGCGTGGCCCACCTGCACGACCTTGCCCGTGACCGGACCCAGGACCTGGTTCGTGATCCGCTCGTCCACCTGGGATCCCCCTCCGACGGCTCAGCTTCCCACGAACTGTGTCGGCCGGGTCACATCAGCTGGAAGTTGACATCGGTGTCAACGAATAGCGTCGGTTTCGGACAGACCGAGACGCGGGAGGAACCAGCAGATGAGCACAGCCTTGGGATATCGGGCGTTCGGCGCGGCCGACGTCCAGGAGTTCTTCGACCGGCCGGATCCGACGCCCGGGCCCGCGGAAGTTCTGGTCCGGGTCGCGGCCGCCGGGGTGAATCCGCTCGATCATCTGCTGCGGTCGGGGCATGTCCCTGACCTCAATGGGAACCTGCCGTTTCCGCAGGTCATCGGGATGGAAGCAGCGGGGACGGTGCTCAAAACCGGGAAAGACGTGACCGGACTCGAGATCGGCGACCGGGTCACTGGGTTCGCGTTGACCGGGGCGGGCACGTACGCGGAAACCACGCTGCTCCTCGGCGAGTCCACCGCCCGGATCCCCGACTCGCTGCCGTGGGCCTGGGCGGCGACCATCCCCGTCGCGGGCACCACCGCGCTCGACGTGCTCGATCAGCTCGACCTGCCGACGGGCGCGTCGCTGCTGGTGAACGGGATCGGCGGCGGTGTCGGGATCGCGGTGGCGCAGCTCGCGCGGGATCGCGGGCTCGTCGTGACGGGGACGGGCAGCCCGGCCAAGCGGGAGCTCGCGACGAAGTACGGCGCGGCATTCGTCGACTACACGGCGGGCAGCGTCGTGGGCCAGTTCGACGCTGTGGTCGACACCGTTGGCGGCCAGTCCCTGCGCGCCGTCGCGCCGTTGACGGAGAAGCTCATCGCGGTCGGAGACCAGTCGGTGACCGAACTCGGCGGCGAGTTCGTCCGGCGCCGTCTCGATCGGGCGGGTCTGGAAAGGGTCGCCGAGCTGATGGACGAAGGGCGGCTCGATCCGCACATCACCGGTACCTATCCGCTCGCGCGGGCGCAGGAGGCGTTGGCGTTGGTCGAATCCCGGCACGCTTCGGGCAAGCTAGTCATCAGCATCTAGCACGAACTCCCCGCGCCCTGCCGGTACCGAGTGTTCGCCTCGATCAGCACGTCCAGCGCGTCCCGGGCCTCGGCGAGGCGGGCCATGTCGGCGGTCAGCCGGTCGCGTTCGGCAACCATTGTGGTGAAAGCATCCTCGATGACTTTCGAGTCGTCGCTGTGCACGCAGGGCAACAGCCGCGCGATTACCTTGCTGTGCAAGCCCGCGTCGAACAGCCGGCGGATGAGTTCGATCCGCTCGACCTCGGTCGCCGGGTAGTGCCGCTGTCCGCCCGCTGACCGGGTGCTCTGCACCAGGCCCTGCTGCTCGTAGTACCGCAGCGAGCGGGCGCTGACTCCCGTCTTCCGGGCTAATTCGCCGATCCGCACAGCATCCAGCTTAAAGAAACGGGCCCCGGCGCGCCGTTGCGCCGGGGCCCGAGCCATGGACCGATCACACCACCGCGAGCGGCAATGCGGTCGGGTGCACGGGGGCGGGCAGGTCCGAAGCGCCCGTCAGGAAGGTGTCCACGGCGGCGGCCACGGAGCGGCCTTCCGCGATGGCCCACACGACCAGCGACGCGCCGCGGTGGGCGTCGCCGCAGACGAAGACTCCGGGAGTCTCCGTTTGCCAGTCCGAGCCGCACGACAGGGTGCCGCGGCGGGTCAGGGTCAGGTCCAGGCCTTCCAGCAGCGGCATTTCCTCGACGCCTTCGAAGCCGATCGCCAGCAGGACCAGGTCCGCGGGCAGCGTTTCGACCTCGTCGTTCACCGGGAGCACCTCGCGGCGGCCGGTTTCCGGGTCCTTCTGCACGCGGACTTCCTGCAGTTCCACGGCTTTCACGCGACCGTTGCCGTCGTCGACGAACCGCTTGACCGCCACGGCGAACTTCCGCTCGCCCGCTTCCTCGTGCGCCGGGTAGGTGCGCAGGATGTACGGCCAGGTCGGCCACGGGGAGCGTTCGTCGTCGCGGGTCTGCGGCGGCGTCGGGTACTGGTCGAGCTGGGTGACCGACAGCGCGCCCTGGCGGGTGGCGGTGCCGTAGGAGTCCGCGCCGGTGTCGCCGCCGCCGATGATCACGACGTGCTTGCCGCATCCGTCGACCGGGGACGGGCCGTCGCCTTCCACGAACTTGTTGGCCGGCACCAGGTGTTCCATCGCCAGGTGGATCCCGTCGAGCGAACGGCCCGGCGTGGTGCGGTCGTCACGGCCGCGCAGGGCGCCGACGGCGAGGACCACCGCGTCGTACTGCGCGCGCAGGTCTTCCACCGTCAGATCGACGCCGACCTCGCAGCCGGTGACGAACTTCGTGCCCTCCTTGCGCAGCTGCGCCAGGCGCCGGTCGAGGACCTTCTTCTCCATTTTGAACTCGGGAATGCCGTACCGCAGCAGGCCGCCGAGCCGGTCGTCCCGCTCGAACACGGTGACCTCGTGGCCCGCGCGGGTCAGCTGCTGCGCCGCGGCGAGCCCGGCGGGACCCGAGCCGACGACGGCCACCTTGCGGCCCGAGGACACCTCAGCCACCTGCGGCTGCACGTATCCGGCTTCCCACGACTGCGTCGCGATCGTCTCTTCGACGCGCTTGATCGCGACCGGCCCGCCGGACAGCGGCGAGATCGACAGCACGCAGCCCGCCTCGCACGGCGCGGGACACAGCTTCCCGGTGAATTCCGGGAAATTGTTGGTGGCGTGCAAGCGATCGCTGGCCGCCGCCCAGTCGCCGCGGCGGACGAGGTCGTTCCATTCCGGAATCAAGTTGCCCAGCGGACAGCCGGAACCGCCGGAATGGCAGAACGGGATTCCGCAGTCCATGCACCGCGACGCCTGCGTACGCACCTGCTCGTTGCGCTCTTCCGGCGCGACGTCCGCATAGACCTCGCCCCACGAGGAAAGCCGTTCCTCGTAAGACTTTTTCTTCGGTTCTTGCCGTTCGTGCTTCAGAAAACCGGTGGGGTCAGCCACGAGCCGCCTCCATGATCGCTTCGTCGACATCGCGGCCAGCAGCGCGAGCTGCCTTCGCCGCATCGATGACCCGCTGGTAGTCGCGCGGCATCACCTTGGTGAACGCCGCCGCGCGCCGGGTCCAGTCGCCCAGGAGCGACGCGGCCACGGCCGAGCGGGTGAGGTCGTGGTGCTGCTGCACGATCTGCTTGAGCCAGGCCAGATCCTCCGGCGAGGGCGGAAGCAGGTCCACCATGTCCTGGTTGACCTTCGCGCGGTCCAGGTCGAGCACGTACGCGCTGCCGCCGGACATCCCGGCCGCCAGGTTCCGCCCGGTCGGGCCGAGCACCACCGCGCGGCCGCCGGTCATGTACTCGAAAGCGTGGTCTCCCACGCCCTCGGCCACGACCGTCGCGCCGGAGTTGCGGACGCAGAACCGTTCGCCGACCTGCCCGCGCAGGAACAGCTCGCCGGACGTCGCGCCGTAGGCCAGCGTGTTGCCCGCGATCGTCTGCTGTTCGGCGGCGAAGCTCGCGTCCGGATGCGGGCGGACCACGATCCGGCCGCCGGACAGGCCCTTGCCGACGTAGTCGTTGGCGTCGCCGACCATTTCCAGCGTGATGCCGCGCGGCAGGAACGCGCCAAGCGACTGCCCGGCCGAACCGGTGAGCAGCACGTGGATCGTGCCGTCCGGCAGGCCCTCGCCGCCGTAGCGGCGGGTGATCTCCGAGCCCAGCAGCGTGCCGACGGTGCGGTTCACGTTGCGCACCGGCAGCTCCAGGCGCACCGGATGCGCGTCCTCCAGCGCCGCCTCGGCGAGCTGGATGAGCGTGCGGTCGAGCGCGTGCGCCAGGCCGTGGTCCTGCTCGCGCACGCGCCGCTTCGAGCCGCCGTACGGCGTTTCCGCGGGCATGTCGAAGACCGGGCCGAGGTCGAGACCGGAGGCCTTCCAGTGCTGCACGGCCTCGTCGGTGTCGAGCATCTCGGCGTGCCCGATCGCCTCGTCGAGCGTGCGGAAACCCAGCTGTGCCAGGGTTTCCCGCACTTCTTCGGCGACGAACTCGAAGTACCGCACCACGTGGTCGGCCTGTCCGGTGTAGCGCTTGCGCAGCTCCGGGCTCTGCGTCGCGACGCCGACCGGACACGTGTCGAGGTGACAGACGCGCATCATGATGCAGCCCGCCACCACCAGCGGAGCCGTCGCGAAACCGTATTCCTCGGCGCCGAGCAGCGCCGCGATCACGACGTCGCGGCCGGTCTTCATCGCACCGTCCACCTGCACCGTGATCCGGTCGCGCAAACCGTTGAGCAGCAACGTCTGCTGCGTTTCGGCGAGCCCGATCTCCCACGGCGTCCCGGCGTGCTTGAGCGAGTTCATCGGCGACGCGCCGGTGCCGCCGTCGTGCCCGGAAATCAGCACGACGTCCGCGTGCGCCTTGGACACGCCGGCCGCGACCGTGCCGACGCCCAGCGAGGACACCAGCTTCACGTGGATGCGGGCCTTCTCGTTGGCGTTCTTGAGGTCGTGGATCAGCTGCGCCAAGTCCTCAATGGAGTAAATGTCGTGGTGCGGCGGCGGGGAAATCAGCCCGACGCCCGGCGTCGAATGCCGCGTGCGCGCGATCCACGGGTACACCTTGTTCGGCGGCAGCTGCCCGCCCTCGCCCGGCTTCGCGCCCTGCGCCATCTTGATCTGGATGTCGTCCGCGTTCACCAGATATTCGCTGGTGACCCCGAACCGGCCCGACGCGACCTGCTTGATCGCGCTGCGCCGCTGCGGGTCGTACAGCCGCTCCGGGTCCTCGCCGCCCTCGCCGGTGTTGGACCGGCCGCCGATGCGGTTCATCGCGATGGCGAGAGTTTCGTGCGCCTCGGCCGAAATCGAGCCGTACGACATCGCCCCGGTGTTGAACCGGCGCAGGATCGCCGACGCGGGCTCGACCTCGTCCAGCGGAATCGGCTCGCGCGCGCCGTCGCGGAACTTGAACAGCCCGCGCAGCGTGCCGCCCTCGCGGTAGAGCCGGTGCACCTCTTCGGTGTACTCGCGGTACACCTCGTCGCGGCCGGTCTTCGACGCGTGCTGCAGCAGGAAAACCGTCTCCGGCGTGAACAGGTGCAGCTCGCCCTCGCGGCGGTACGCGTACTCGCCGCCGGTCTCGAGTCCGCGGTGGACCCGATCGGTCGGGTTGTCCGGGTACGCCCGGCGATGCCGCACCGCGACCTCCTCGGCGAGCACCTCCATCCCGACGCCGCCGAGCTTCGACGACGTTCCGGTGAAGTACTCGTCGAGCAGTTCCTGGCTCAGGCCAAGGGATTCGAAGACCTGCGCCGCGGTGTACGCGCCGACCGTGGAGATGCCCATTTTGGACATGATCTTCAGGACGCCCTTGACGAGCGCCTGCACGTAGCTGCGGACGGCCTTCGCCGGTTCGATGCCGGTGATCGCGCCCTGGCTGATCATGTCTTCGATGGTTTCGAAGGCCAGATACGGGTTCACCGCCGCCGCGCCGTAGCCCAGCAGCAGCGCGATGTGGTGCACCTCGCGGGCGTCGCCGGTCTCCACGACCAGCGCGACGCGCAGCCGTTCCTTGGTGCGCACCAGATGGTGGTGCACCGCGGAAACCAGCAGCAGTGACGGGATCGGCGCCATCCGGTGGTCGGAATCGCGGTCGGACAGCACGAGCGTGCGCGCGCCCGCCGCGATCGCCTCGGACGCGTCGCGCCGCACCCGCTCGATCGCCGCCGCCAGCGCGTCCGCCCCGCCGTCCACTTCGTACAGTCCGGAAAGGACACTGCAGGCGAAACCGGGAAGGTCGCCGTCGTCGTTGATGTGGATGAGCTTGGCCAGCTCGTCGTTGTCGATCACCGGGTACGGCAGGTTGAGGTGCCGGCAGGAGGCGGGCCCGGGAGCGAGCAGATTGCGCTCCGGCCCCATGATCCGGCTCATCGACGTGACGAGCTCTTCGCGGATCGCGTCCAGCGGCGGGTTGGTCACCTGCGCGAAGTTCTGCTTGAAATAGTCGTACAGCAGCCGGGACCGCTTGGACAGCACGGCGACCGGGGTGTCCGAACCCATCGACCCGATCGGCTCGGCCCCGTTGGCGGCCATCGGCGCGAGCAGGATCTTCAGTTCTTCTTCGGTGTAGCCGAAAGCGAGCTGGCGGCGCAGCACCGAATCGTGGCTCTGCACCACGTGGTCGCGGTCGGGCAGCTCGGCGATCTTGAGCAGCCCGGCGTGCAGCCAGTCGGTGTACTGCTGCTTGCGCGCCAGCGCGGACTTGACCTCTTCGTCGTCCACGATCCGGCCCGCCGCGGTGTCCACGAGGAACATCCGGCCCGGCTGCAGCCGGCCCTTCGCGACGACGTTTTCCGGGGCCACGTCAAGGACTCCGGCCTCGCTGGCCAGCACGACGCGGCCGTCGGCGGTGTGCCACCAGCGCGCCGGGCGCAGTCCGTTGCGGTCGAGGACCGCGCCGACGAGCGTGCCGTCGGTGAAGGTGACGCACGCCGGGCCGTCCCACGGCTCCATCAGGCTGGCGTGGAACTGGTAGAAAGCCCGCCGTTCCGGATCCATCGAGGTGTGGTTCTCCCACGCCTCCGGAATCATCATCAGCACCGCGTGCGGCAGCGAACGGCCCGCGAGGTGGAGCAGCTCCAGCACCTCGTCGAAGGACGCCGAGTCCGACGCGTCGGCCGAGCAGATCGGGTACAGCCGCGAAAGATCGCCGGGAAGCAGGTCCGATTCGAGCAGTGCCTCGCGGGCGCGCATGCGGTTGCGGTTGCCGCGGATCGTGTTGATCTCGCCGTTGTGCGCCACGAACCGGAACGGGTGCGCGAGCGGCCACGACGGGAAAGTGTTGGTGGAAAACCGGGAGTGCACGAGCGCGATCGCGCTGGCGAGCCGGGAATCGCGCAGATCCGGGAAGAACCGGGGCAGCTGCTCGGGCGTGAGCATGCCTTTGTAGACGATCGTGCGCGCGGACAGCGACGGGAAGTAGGTGCCGCAGCCGGAAGCGAGGCTTTCGTGCTCGACGCGCTTGCGCAGGCAGAAGGCCAGCCGGTCCAGCTCCAGGCCGGTTTCGCCGTGCGGGGACGACACGAACAGCATCGCGAAGTGCGGCATCACCGAACGCGCGGTGGGGCCGATCTCCGCGCCGTCGGTGTCCACCGGAACCTCGCGCCAGCCAAGGACGGCGAGCCCTTCTTCGGCCGCGATCCGTTCGGTGAGCCCGATCGCCTTGCGGCGCTGCTCGTCCTCGGCGGGAAGGAACGCGATCCCGGCGGCGTATCCGCCGTCGGCGGGCAACGGGAATCCCGCCTCGGCGCGCAGCAGTTCGTCGGGCAGCTGCAGCAGAATCCCGGCGCCGTCGCCGCTCGTCGGCTCGGCACCCGCGGCGCCGCGGTGGTCGAGATTCGTGAGCGCGGCGAGACCGTCGGTGACGATCCCGTGCGTACGGCGGCCCTGGACGTCGGCGACCATGGCGACGCCGCAGGAATCCTGCTCGGTGTCCGGGTCGTACAGACCCTGCTTGCCGGGGATGGCGGAGAAGATCATGGAAAAGGGACCTCCTTCGTCGTTTCGTGCGGTGGCCGGCGAACCGGCCGCGGGGAGCGCACGGGACGACGATGGCCCGCTTGTTAGCGCGACTTTAACACCTGGGAAACACCCCAGCAGCGCCTCGGAGCTCCCCGAACGGGGAAGAACGGTAACGATCCGGCAGCGCGGAACGACATAGTTCCGGATGGGTTCCCGATGCTTCGGTCCGCGAAGCATAAGCCCCGAAGCGGCGTCGCGCACCTGTCACGTGACGAAGTCGATGCGTCCGCTTCGTCCCCTTCGTCCGGTCCTCCCAGGTAATCGCACAAATTTCCGGGAACCGCCCACACTCGGTGATCGTCGGTTGCCATAGTGTTCGGCAACCGAATAGCTCACGGGGAGGGCGGTTTCTTTCATGTCCGGCATAGAAGTCGACGTCGAGACGATGAACCAGTACGCCGAGGTGCTCGACAGCCTCCACGAGAAGATCAGCAAGATCAACGACTACATGCGCTCCACCGCGTGCGACACGTCCGGTTTCACCGGCCTGTTCGTGGTGCTGCAGCCGGTGGTGCAGCTGGTCGGGAACCTCTACGGCGGCACGCTCGATTTCGGCCACTCACGGCTGACCTCGCTGTCCGACGGGGTCAAGCAGGCGGCGCAGGCCTACGCGCACCACGACGCGAATTCCGCGCAGCTGCTCCAGAAGTTCATCGACCAGTTCGACGGCATCGACTCCGGCCGCGGCGCGGCCTGATGCGCATCCGCACCACACGGTTCTGACGAGGGGGACAAGACATGGCACGGCACGGCGGCGGGCACGGCGGCGGCCACCACCCCGGGGGAACGGGGACGACGCATCCGCCGTCCCGCCCCGGCGGCACCCAACCGCACCCCGGGGGCAACCAGCCGCATCCCGGCAATCAGCCGCCTCCCGGCGGGAATCAGCCCGGCCATCCTGGCGGGAATCAGCCCGGCCATCCTGGCGGGAACCATCCCGACGGCACCGGTCCGGACGGGCGCCGTCCGTCCGGCGGGGACGACCAGACGCATCCGAGCGGCACCGGGGGAAACTCCGGCGACGACAACGGCAATGGCAGGCACCGCGGCCAGTCCAATGACGACGGCAACGGCCGGGACGGTCGCGACGGCCGTGATGGCCGGGATGGTCGTGATGGCCGGGACGGTCGCGACGGCCAGGACAGCGGCGAAGAAGGCGGCGACGGCCGAGGTCGCGATCGCGGCAACGAGGGCGGCGACGAAGGCGGCGGCCGGGGCGGCGACGAGGGCGGCTCCGGCAGCGAAGGCGGTGAAGGGGGCGGCGAAGGCGGCTCCGGCAGCGAGGGCGGCGAAGGCGGCGGCAACGGCGGCGAGGGCAACACCGGGGGTTCGGGCGGAGACCCAGGCGGGGTCCCCGGCGGCACCGGCGACTTCGACCGCGGCGATTCGATCGTCGAACTGCTGCAGCCGCCGGAAGACACCTCCGGCGAGGACGTCCAGGCGCTGGTGAAGGACGCCGGCGTCGAGGTGATGGCCGTCGAGTGGGTGTATCAGAAGTTCACCGGCACGACGCTGACCCAGCAGTTCATCGAACCGCTCACCGGCGACTTCTCGAAGATGTCGGCCGACGCCGAGGCGTGGCGCAACATCTCCGAGGCGATGAAGGCGTTCTCCGAGGTGATGGTCGCCAACGAGAAGACCGTCAGCGATTCCTGGCACGGCATGGCTTCCCTGGAGCACAAGGCCTACGTGCAGGCCGGGTGGCGGGCCGGGCTCGCCGCCGAGGCCGGGATCGCGTCGCTGATCGCCAAGGGCTTCGACCTGCTGTCGGACACGTCGAAGAAGCTCGCGGCCAAGGCGCTGGACCTGCTGAAGAGCCTGATCGACCGGCTGCTGGTGATGGCCGCCGAGGCGTGCGTCCCGATCGCGGGCTGGATCGCCGACGCGATCACCGCGCTGTCGGAACTGCTGCCGCTGATCAACGCGCTGATCTCGATCATCGAGATGATCCAGGACATCATCACGAAGGTCCAGGACATCTGGAACTCGATCAAGGACATCGGGTCGCAGCTGCAGAAGATCAAGGACGTCGGCAGCATCGGCGACCTCGTCGACATCGCGAAGAACATCGGCGGGGACGTCGGCGACATCAAGGACAACGCCAAGGGCATCGGCCAGGACGCGAAAGACGCCGTGCAGGCGGGCAAGGACGGCGTCAACGAGTCGCGCGAGGCGCACGCGGAGAACCGGCGCTCGCGCGAAGGCGGCGACTCCGGGGACGGGGAAGGCGACCGTCCCTCCGGGGAAGGCGGCGACCGGCGCTCCGGGGACGACCGCTCCGGCAACGACGGGGACCGGTCGCAGGGCTCGGGCGACCGGGGGCAGGACCAGCGGTCCCAACCGGACGGTCCGCAGCACCAGCCCCCGCAGAACCAGCAGAACCACCAGCCTCCGCAGCAGCCGAATCACCCGCCGTCGCAACCGAATCACCCGCCCGCGAACCACCCGCCGTCCCATCCGCCCCGCCGCTCGGCGAGCGGGCGGATCCACGGCCGCATCGACTAAGGAGGAACTGCCGAGATGTCGCAACCCGCGACCGCGGACGATTCGTGGAAGACGCCTGAGCTGCGGGAGGCCGAGGCCGCGCTCGACCGGACCGTGCGCAAGTCCCAGCAATTGCTGAAGGACCTGGAGAAGATCAAGCTCCGCCCGCTGCCGAAAACCGACACCCCGGAACGGATCGAGGCGATCAAGAAGGCCGCCTCGCGTCCCGACGCCCCCGCTCAGCTGCGGCTGATCAAGCGGAAGGTGGACGCGGGCGAATTCTCCTGGGAGGACGTCGCCGCGGGCCGGGCCTTCGCCGACCCCGAGGTCCGCGCTCTCGCCGACGAGAAGCTCAGCGAGGCCAAGGACATCCTCGAGGAATTGGAGGAGGGCCAGACTCCCGAAGAAATCCTCGAGGCGCGCACCGGCGGCGCCGGGAATCCGCTGTCGGACACCGGACGCACGACGTATCCGGACGCGCCGGACAAGCCCGCCGGGTTCTCCGCCGCGGACCCGCTGGCCAGCAGCGGCCGTCCGCAGCCCCCGGCCCCGCCCGCGCCGGGACCGGCCGAGTACTCGAACGAGAATCCGCTCGCCGACCGGACTCCGCCGCCTCCTCCGGCTCCGTCTCCGGCTCCGGAGAAGGAAGAGCCGCCCGCGCCGCCGGCTCCTCCTGCGCCGCCGAGGCATCGCGCCCCGGAACCGGAGCCGGAGGACGACTTCGCCGATCCCCTCGCCGACCGCGGCGACCGGCCGAAGCGCGCCGCGCCTCAGCCGCCGCCGTCGTCGGGCCGCCGCCGTCGTCAGGACTCCGGCGATGACGACGACTACTTCGGCGGCTCATTCCTCGGCTGAACCCGCTCCGCTCTCGCAGAAGTTCGTGAGGGGAACCCTCAGGGACTCTGAGTCCCTCAGGGTTCCCCTCACGGACCTCGGCCGACCACGCGAAAAGAGGTCCCCGCCCAACTCGGGCGGGGACCTCTTTTCGGCGCAGCGCCTAAGGCTTCTCGGACTTGCCGTTCTCCCCGGAGGAAGATCCGGCGTCCACAGTGTCTTCCGCGGTGGTGTCCTTTTCGGTCGGTTCCGGCTTCGGCTCCGGGGCGTCCGAAGTGGACTCGACGGCGGCGTCTTGCTCGTCTCCCTTGCTGCGCAACGTCTCCGGGGCTTCGCGCGGGCCGCGTTTGGCCGCGACGACGAAGTACGCCATCGCGCCGATGAACAGCAGGATCGACGTCCACACGTTGACCCGCAGGCCGAGGATGTGGTTGGCGGTGTCGGTGCGCATCAGCTCGATCCAGCAGCGGCCGACGGTGTAGCCCGCGACGTAGAGCGCGAACGCGCGGCCGTGGCCGAGCTTGAACTTGCGGTCCGCCCACACCACGAGCAGCGCGATGAGCAGGTTCCAGACCAGCTCGTACAGGAACGTCGGGTGCACCGGGCTGTCCGGCAGCGGGATGTGCCCGGTCGCGACGCCGCCAAGGGCGTCCGGGGCTCCGGTGGCCGGGTTGAAGCGCTGGTAGATCTCCAGGCCCCACGGCAGGTCCGTGTGCGCGCCGTACAGCTCCTGGTTGAAGTAGTTGCCGAGCCGCCCGATCGCCTGCGCGACGATGATGCCGGGCGCGATCGCGTCGGCCATCGCGGGCAGCGGGATCCCCCGGCGCCGGCAGGCGATCAGCGCGCCGACGGCGCCGAGCGCGACCGCGCCCCAGATGCCGAGGCCGCCGTCCCAGATGGCGAAGGCGTTCCAAGGGTTCTTGCCCTCGGTGAAGTACAGCTCAGGGTCGGTGATGACGTGATACAACCTGCCGCCGACCAGGCCGAACGGCACCGCGAACACCGCGATGTCGAGCACGGTGCCCTTCGTGCCGCCCCGGGCCTCCCAGCGCCGCTCGCCCCACCAGATCGCGACGATGATGCCGGCGATGATGCAGAGCGCGTACGCCCGGATCGGGATCGGGCCCAGGTGCCAGACGCCTTGGTCGGGGCTCGGGATCGTGGCCAGGAACGCTGCGGAGTACACGCGGCCACCGTAGCGCGTCGGGCTCCGGTCGTGGTCCGGGAGCCGCGGAACCCTTAGTCAAGACCCGGTCACAGCCCGGTCACGGCCGTCCGGGGTCACACTGCGTACTCCTGGTCGGAGGCCGCGGCCAGGTATCCGGCCAGCAGCGCGTCCGCGACCTGGCCGACCGCGGCGTCCTCGGGCAGGAACGTTTCGCCGTGCAGGCTGGGCGCGCCCGCGGTCTCGCCGAGGCCGACGAACAGCATCAGGCCGCGGATTCCGTCGCCGCAGTAATGCGCGAAATCGTCCGCGCCGAACGACCGGAAATCGACGTCGACGTCCACGCCCGCGCGTTCGAGCCAGATCCGCGCGGCCGCGGCCAGCGCCGGATCGTTGACCAGGACGGGCTCGCACGGGCTGATCCGCAGGTCCGCGGTGCATCCGTAGGCGCGCGCGGTGGCGTGCACGACCTCGTCGAGCGCCTCCAGCGCTCGTTCGCGATCGCTCGCGCGCATCAGCCGCAGCGAACCAAACGCCGACGCCGTATTCGGCACGACGTTCGCCGCCGTGCCCGCGCTGAGCCGGCCGATCGTGCAGACAGCTCCGTGCATCGGGTCGATCCGGCGGCTCGCGACCTGCTGCAGGCTCACCACCAGTTGGCTGAGCGCCAGCACCGGGTCGCGCAGCAGGTGCGGATATCCGGCGTGGCCGCCCTGACCGTGCACCACGACCTCGAACTCGTCGGTGGACGCGTTCACCGGCCCGGGCGCGGCCGAGACGACGCCGTACGGCAGCCGCGGCTGGACGTGCGCGCCGATCACCGTGTCGATGCCGCGCTCTTCCAGAATGCCCGATTCGACCAGGTCGAGCGCCCCGGAGGGAGACGTTTCCTCGCGCGGCTGCAGGATCGCGAACAGCGGACGCGGGAGCTCGACGCGCCGCGCCGCCCGGCAGACCGCGGTCAGGGCGGCGAGGTGGACGTCGTGGCCGCAGGCGTGCATCAGGCCGGTGTTCGCGGCCCATTCGACGCCGGTGCGCTCGACGACCGGCAGAGCGTCCAGTTCGGCGCGCAGGGCTACAGCCGGGCCTGGGTGCGGTGCGGAGATTTCGATGAGCCGCCCAGTTTTCGCGACCCGTTCGCCCTCTCCCAACGCAGCAGCCACGGTCCGGGCGGTGTCGTCTTCGTCGCCGGAGACGCGCGGATCGGCGTGAATCCGGTGCCGCAATTCCACCGCGGCGGGCAATTCCTCCGCCACCGCCGCGCGCCAGGCCTCGACCAGGTCGTTCATGTCCGCTCCAGCCGGTAGATCCTGGCCGCGTTCTCGTGCCCGGCCAAGCGAGCCAGCCGGATCGCGTCCACTTCGGACAGTGCGTCCGCGGCGAGCGCGGTGCGCAGGAAGTCGGACAGGCCTTGCCGGAACAGCGCGGTGCCCAGGTGATACAGCTCGGCCAGGCCGAACGCGTCGGTGGAGAACAGCAGCTTCCCGAACGGCGCCAGCTCCAGCGTCTCGGCCAGGATGGCGGGCGCGCGGAAGCCCGCGTTGTGCGTGACGAGGCCGACGTCGACGAAGACGTGCTCGAAGACCTGCGCGAGGTAGGCGGCGTTGCGGTGGAACGGATAATTGTGCAACAGCAGGACCGGGACGCCCGCGTCGCGGGTCGCGCGCAGCAAACCGGTGAGCCGCAAGGGATCGCAGCGGTGGAGGTCGACGTCGGAATCGCCGTAGCCGACGTGGAATTGCACCGGGAGCCGCCGGTCGATTCCGGCCCAGATCAGGTGGCGGTGCAGGACCTCGTCGGCCAGCCGGACCGGTTCGCCCGCTTCGATCCGGGCCAGCCAGCGTCCGGCGGCGGCTTCGACCTCGGCCGGGGCCGGGCGTTCGCCGGACAGCTCCAGCCCGACCCGGTACGCGGCGATCGACTTCACGCCCGCCGCGTTCCTCGTGCGGCGGTCGAGTTCAGCGGCGAAGTCCTCGGCGAAGCTGGCGGCACTGGTCTCGCGGATGACGTCTTCGGCGACCTGTTCCAGCCGGACGATGTCGTGCGCGCGAGCGTCGGCCAGTTCGGCGAAGTCCTTCGTGGTGGTGAGGGATTCGGGCAGGAAACCGCCGTCCAGCAAGTAATCCGTGCTGCCGGTGCCGCGCAGGAACCGCCGGTTGACCTCCGCCGCGCCCAGTTCGCCGCGCCGCGCGAGATAGTCGTCGGCCGGGGCGTGTTTCGGCAGGTCGAGGATCGGCGCGCAGCGTTCGCGCACGGACAGGCCGATCAGCGAGTCGAACAGCGACGTCCCCAGCGGCGACACGGTGTCCGCCTCGGTCAGCATCCGCTCGAACCCGTCGCGGTCGACGCCGCCGGTGCGCACGCCGTGGCAGTGATGGTCGACCAGCGGCAGGTCCGCGACGAAATCGAGCAGTCCGGTCATGCCTCTCCTTCAGCGAGCCTCTCCCCCACCCTACGGGCGAATCGAGGCGCTGAGGCGACCACGACGACAGCCAGCACGAGCACCCCGGCCGCCACGACCGGGAACCACCGCGCCGGGCCGTCGGTCGGATACGGCACGACGTTGACGTACACGGTGTAGCCGAGCAGAACCAACGCGCCGACCGGGAACGCCAAGTGCCACCACGGCACGCGCATCCGCCGTCGCACGAACAGCAGCAGGATCGCGCCGAGCGTGGTGAGCAGATAGATCACCAACAGGATCAAGGTGCCGATGGATCCCGCCCAGGCGAAGGTGTCGTCCGCGGTGGCGCCGAAGAACACCGCGCACACCAAGATGATCAGCGCCGCCGCGAGCGCGACCGCGGTCACGGCGACGGCGGGAGTGCCCTTGGCGGAGATCCGGCCGATGCCGCGTCCGTCGAACGCGTCGCGGCCGAGGGCGAAGAGCAGCCGCGAGCCGCCGACGACACAGGCGAGGCAACAACCGAACGCGCTGATCGCGGCGCCCGCGCTGATGACATCGCCGACCCACGGTCCGACGAAGCGGCTGCCGAGGTCGCCCAGCAGTGACGGGGAATTGTGGAACGCCGTGGCGTCGCCGCCGAAGGCCATCATCTCGACGGCAGTCACGAGCACGAAGTAGGCACCGCCGAAGATGGCCGTGCCGAGGATCGCGCGCGGGATGTTGCGGCGCGGGTCGCGGGTTTCCTCGCCGAGCGTCGCTGCGGCCTCGAAACCGGCGAACGACAGGAAACCGAACACCGCGCCGAGGAAAATGCCGGAGACTCCGGTGTCCGGTACGAAAACCCGCAGCGTGAACTGTCCGCTGGGAGCGTCTCCGGCGATCAGCCGGACCAGGATGACCACGGTGACCAGCAGGATGAGCGCGATGGTCGCGCCCTCGACGGCGAGCAACGTGCTGGTGCCGCGACGAGCCGGCGCGACCGCGAGCAGCCAGCTGCCGATCAGCGCGACGGCGGTCAGCACGAACGGCCCCCACGACGGCGGGTGCGGCCAGATCCCGACCTGTGTCAAGAACGCGGTGCCGAGCACACCCGCGGCGGAACTGGTGACTACCGCGTAGAAGGTGTAGGTGCCGAGCAGCCCGATTCCGGACACGACGCCCGCGCGCGGGCCGAGGGTCGCGCCGACGAACGCGTAGACCGACCCCGCGTGCTGGTAATGGCGGCAGAGCTGGACGAAGCCGTACGCGACCAGCAGCACCCCCGCCGCCGAGAGCAGGAAGGCCAGCGGAACCGCGCGCCCGGCGGCCGTCGCTGTTTGCTGTGGATTGATGTTCGCGGCCATGCTGGGTGCCATGAGCGCGACGGACAGCCCGACGGCCTGCCAGACCGACAGGGTGCGCCGCAATTCGGGACGGTCTCCGGACACGGATGCGCTCCTTTCCCGAGGAGTACACAGTGAACCGTCCGAGCGGTGCGGAGAGCGAGCGCCGACCGGCTGAACTCTCTCGTGCGGTGTGGAGGGAGCGCCTCGTTCGCCGCCACACTCGACCGCGAGCGGCTAAAACGGTCGTCGCTTCCGTCCAACCTCGACCGGCTGAACCTCCCATCCAGCGTTGAAGGAGAAACCCTTGTCGTCCCCTTTCTCGCCCTCCGCCGGACTCGACCGCGACCGGCTCGCTGAACTCGGCGCGGCGGCAGCCAGCCGGATGGAGCAGGCGGGCGTCGAGCTCGTCGCGCTGAGTTTCGTCGACAATTCCGGGATTTCGCGGGTCAAGGCGGTTCCGGTGGCGAGGCTGGCGACGGTCGCGGCGTGGGGCGTCGGCGCGTCGAATTCGTTCGACTTCTTCCTCGGTACCGACAGCATCGCGAACGGCGAGCATTCCCTCGGCCCGGTCGGCGACCTCCGGCTGCACCCTGACCTCGACGCGCTCACCGTCCTCGCCGCCCAGCCCGGCTGGGCATGGGCCCCGGCGTGGCGGTACGACCAGGACGGGCACCAGCACCCGCAGGACACCCGGGGTCTCGCCGCGGCCGCCGTGGCACAGCTCGCCGACCGCGGCCTGACCGCGCGGATGGCCTTCGAACTGGAGTGGGTCGCGACCGACACGGACGGGATCCCGCTGCCGGGCCCGGCCTACGGATACTCCCGGTTGAGCGCGAACCACGAGTACCTCCGCGCGATTGTGTCCACTTTGGACAGTTGCGGCGTGCAGGCGGAACAGATCCACCCGGAATACGCGGCGGGCCAGTTCGAGCTGTCGATCGCCGCGACGGATCCAGTACGCGCAGCCGATTTAGCTGTGTTGACCAAGGAAACCGTCCGGACGGTGACCGCCGCGCACGGAATGCGGGCGTCGTTCACGCCGAAGTTCGAGCCAGGCGGTGTGGGCAATGGCGGGCATGTGCACCTGAGCCTCTGGGACGGCGAACGGAACCTGTGCGCGGGCGGGACTGGCGCGTTCGGACTGAGCTCGACCGCGGAATCCTTTGGTGCGGGCATTTTCCGCCGGTTGCCCGCGCTGCTGGCGGTCGGCGCGCCGTCGGTGGTCAGCTATCTGCGGCTGGAACCGCACCACTGGGCAGGCGTGTTTACCGCGTGGGGACTGGAAAACCGCGAAGCACCGCTACGGCTGATCCGCGGCGCGGCCGGACAGCGCGACACCGCGGCGAACCTGGAGGTTAAGTGCTTCGACCTCACCGCGAACCCGTATCTGGTGGTGGCGGGGCTGCTTTTCGCCGGACAGGCGGGCATCGACGCTGCGGCGCGCTTGCCGGAACCAGTCAGTGTGGACCCGGGTTCGCTTTCCCCCGAGGACGCTGCGGCAGCTGGAGTCTCGCGGCTGCCGCAGTCGCTGTCGGAGGCGATCGCCGCGTTCGAGGCCGACGACGTGCTGCCGGGCGCGTTCGGACCCCAGCTGGCCACGACGCTGGCGGACGTCCGTCGTGCTGAAGTGGCCGAGCTGGGGTCGCTGGAACCGAAGGAGTTGTGCCAGGTGATGCGTTTCCTGCACTGACCCGGTTCAACGAAGCAAGGCCGCCACCCGGGACTGCAGTTCGGGCAGCATCGCGTACAGCTTGTCGCCCGGGCAGTCGGTGTTGTAGAAGTCGCGGTGTCCCTTGATTTCCTTCACTGGGATGCCGTACTGGCGGCACACGTACGCCACGAACACCACGAGCGAATCGAACTGCGCCTTCGGCGGGGCGACCTGCATGTAGGTGCCCTCGTTCTCGATGCCGATCGCGTTGTCGTTCTGCCCGGGGCAGTGCGCCGCGCGGACGATCTTTTTGCCGCTGCGCAACGCGTCCAGGCTGCCGTGCCGTCCTTCGAGGCGGTAGCCGCCGCGAGAGACGGTGAAGTGCTGGCCGGTGTCGGACCAGCCGTTGTTGTCGATGTGGTCGGCCTGGTCGTTGCGCGCGACCTGGAACGCGTGCTCGAGCGAGTAGTCGGTGCTGTTGGGGCAGTCGATGTGGTGGATGAGCACGCGATTGGCCGGATGGTCGAGCGTGGTGAGCGGATCCGCGGGCGGGCGCGCACCCCATTCCGCACAGCTGTAGATGCGCGGCGCCGCCGCGGCGTGCGCGAGGCCGGGCAGCACGAGCCCCGCCGCCGCGGCAGCGCTCACGCCGGCCGCCCCGCGCAGGAACGTCCTCCGGGGAACCTGTCCGATGTCGAAAGCCATGCGCCGCACTGTGCGCGGACGGCGTACACGATGCGTACAACCGGCCGCTCAGGCGCGCAGATCCAGCTCTGCGGGGAACGGTTCGGCCAGCATGAGCACCCCGCCCTCGCTCTTCGCGTGCGGCAGGTACTCGCCGTCGGAAAGCGCGTACACGGTGGCGGCCTCCTGCTCCGGGTCGACGAGCAGGTAGTACGGGATGAGCGCTTCGGCGTAGAGGGCTTTCTTGAAGATCCGGTCCTGCACCCTGGTGGACGGCGATTCGATCTCGGCGACGAGCAGCACTTGCTTCTCAGTCAGGCTGACCCCTTCGAGGCCGGGCACCGTGGTGACGACGAGATCGGGGATCAGCAACCGGTCGTTCCGGTTGCCCAGCACGAGATTCGCTCCGGGCAGCACCTCGAAGCGGGGTGCGGCTCCCGGGCTCAGCCGACCCCACAACCGGCCGACCAGCCGCTGGTGCTCGAGCCTCGCCAGCGGGCTCACGTGCAGCACCCCGTCGACGAGTTCGACAACGTTGCGCGCTCGTTCTTCGTCGGGCAGCTCGAGAACGCTTTCCACCGTCCAGCCACCGGGCGGAGCGGTGACGCGGAACTCAAGGCCCGTCGGTGTTGCCAACACAGGTCACCTCCGCCTGCGCTCGGTCTTTCGTGCCGGGTCCAGTCTGCCATGATCTCCGTTCTCCCTCTCGGTTCTTTTGCATACCGAGAGAGTACGAACGACCACCGACAGTTTCCGGCGATCGACCCGGGATCAGGCCGGAGCGACCGCCTCGCGCACGCCCTGCGCCAGCTCCGAAGCCAGCTTCGCCACCCCATCGGGACCGTCCGCCGCGGCCGTGACCAGCGCGGATCCGACGATCACCGCGTCCGCGAACCCGGCCACCTGCGCGGCCTGCTCCCGCGAACGGACCCCGAGGCCCACCCCGATCGGCAGCTCGGTGTGTTCCCGAGTCCGCCGCACCAGGTCCTCAGCGTGCACACCGACCGCGTCGCGGGCGCCGGTCACGCCCATCACTGCGGTCGCGTACACGAAGCCCGACGAGGCCGCCGTGGTCTTCGCCAGGCGCTCCTCCGACGACGACGGCGCGACCAGGAAAATCCGGTCCAAGCCATGAGCGGCGGACGCGGCCATCCACTCGTCGGCCTCGTCCGGGATCAAATCCGGCGTGATCAAGCCCAGGCCGCCGGCGGACGCCAGGTCGCGCGCGAACGCGTCGACCCCATACCGGTGCACAGGGTTCCAGTAGGTCATCACCACAGCCCGACCGCCGCGCGCGGACACCGATTCCACGACCTCGAACAGCTGCTTCAGCCGGAATCCGCTCGCCAGCGCCGCCTCGGCGGCCGCCTGGATGGTGGGGCCGTCCATGACCGGGTCGGAGTACGGGACGCCGACCTCGACCAGGTCCGCGCCGCCGTCGATGGTCGCGGCCAGCAGGTCCTTCGAGCCGTCGACAGACGGGAATCCGGCGGGCAGGTAGCCGACCAGCGCGGCCCGCTGTTCCGCCCGCGTCGCCGCGAACAGCTCGTCGAGGCCGCTCACTTGTCCTCCCCGTCCACGAGCCCGAACCACTGGGCCGCGGTGTCCATGTCCTTGTCGCCCCGGCCCGACAGGTTGACCACGATCAAGCCGTCCGGGCCCAGCTCGCGGCCCAGTTCCAGGGCGCCGGCGAGCGCGTGCGCCGATTCGATCGCCGGGATGATGCCCTCGGTGCGCGACAGCAGCCGGAAGGCGTCCATCGCGGCGGCGTCGGTGACCGGGCGGTACTCGGCGCGGCCGGAGTCCTTGAGCCACGCGTGTTCCGGGCCGACGCCCGGGTAGTCGAGCCCGGCGGAGATCGAATGCGACTCGACCGTCTGGCCGTCCTCGTCCTGAAGCAGGTACGACATCGCGCCGTGCAGGTTGCCGGGGGTGCCCTTGGTGAGCGTCGCCCCGTGCCGGTTGCCCTCGATGCCCTCGCCGCCCGGCTCCAGGCCGACCAGCCGCACCGACGGGTCGTCGTAGAAGCCGGAGAAGATGCCGATGGCGTTGGACCCGCCGCCGACGCACGCCGCGACGACGTCCGGCAGCCGGCCCGCCTTCTCCAGGATCTGCGCCCGCGCCTCTTCGCCGATGACGTGGTGGAAATTGCGCACCATCATCGGGAACGGGTACGGGCCCGCGGCGGTGCCGAAGAGGTAGTGCGTGGTGTCCGCGTTGGTGACCCAGTCCCGCAGGGCCTCGTTGATCGCGTCCTTCAGCGTGCGCGACCCGGTTTTCACCGGCACGACCTCGGCGCCGAGCAGCTTCATCCGCGCGACGTTCAGCGACTGCCGCTCGGTGTCGACCTCGCCCATGTACACGACGCAGTCGAGGCCGAGCAGCGCGCACGCGGTGGCCGTGGCGACGCCGTGCTGGCCCGCGCCGGTCTCCGCGATGACGCGCTTCTTGCCCATCCGCACGGTGAGCAGCGCCTGGCCCAGCACGTTGTTGATCTTGTGCGAACCGGTGTGGTTGAGGTCCTCGCGCTTGAGGAACACCCGCGCGCCGCCGGCGTGCTCGCCGAACCGCTTGGCCTCGGTGAGCAGCGACGGACGGCCCGCGTACTCGGTGAGCAGCCGGTTCAGTTCCCCGGTGAACGCGGGGTCGTGGCGGGCCTTCTCGTACTCCGCCGCGACCTCGTCGACCACGCCGATCAGCGCTTCCGGCATGAACCGGCCGCCGTACGGTCCGTAGTAGCCGCGCTCGTCCGGGTCGTGCTTGCCGCGTTCGGTCACCGCGAGGGCCTCGGGCAGGCGGGGTGCGAACCGGCGGTGACGAGCTTGACGACCGCGCCCTTCGGGTCGCCGGAGGCCACCAGGCCCTCGCCGACGAGCACCGCGTCCGCGCCGTGGCCGGCGTACGACATCAGGTCGCCCGGGCCGCGGACGCCGGACTCGGCGACCTTGAACACGTCCATCGGCAGGCCGGGCGCGAGGCGGGAGAACACGTCGCGGTCCACTTCGAGGGTGTGCAGGTTGCGCGCGTTGACGCCGATGACCTTCGCGCCGGCTTCGAGCGCGCGGTCGGCCTCCTCGGCGTTGTGGATCTCCACGAGCGCGGTCATGCCGAGCGATTCGACGCGGTCGAGCAGCGCGGCGAGCGCGTTCTGCTCCAGCGCGGCGACGATCAGCAGGACCATGTCCGCGCCGTGCAGCCGGGCCTCGTGCACCTGGTACGGGCTGACGATGAAGTCCTTGCGCAGCACGGGAATGTCGACCGCGGCGCGCACCGCGTCGAGGTCGGCGAGCGATCCGCCGAAGCGGCGCTGCTCGGTCAGCACGCTGATCACGCGCGCGCCGGCGTCCTCGTAGTCCCGCGCCAGCGCGGCCGGGTCGGGAATCGTGGCCAGCTCGCCCTTGGACGGGCTGCGCCGCTTCACCTCGGCGATGACGCCGATGCCGGATTCGCGCAGCGCCGCCATCACGTCACGCGGCGGGACGGCCTTGGCCGCCCTGGCCTTCAGTTCGTCGAACGGCAGCGCGGATTCCCGCTGCGCGAGATCCTCGCGCACGCCGGCGACGATGTCTTCGAGCACGCTCATCGGACGCCCCTACCCGCTGCCGCACTCCTGGGTCCACTCGCAAGCTCGCTCACAAAAACCTTCCCCTTCCCGCCGAAACGATGCTAACCCCCGCTCGAGGACCGGCCGGTTCCGGGTTGCTCAGCGCCGCGGATCGCCGCCGTCGGTCGGGTCGTCCCCCTCCGACAGCGCCTCCCACAGCTCGGTGTCCGGATCCTTCCGCGCCGCCTTGGCTCCCGGTGCGGCGTAACGGGCGCCGAGCTTGCGCGCGGCTCCCGCCCACTTGATCGCTGCCAACCCGCCGAGTGCGACAAGAATTCCGCCGAGCACCGCGATCAGGTGGCCGAGCACGATTTCCGTGCCGGGCAGCCCGGGCGCGAAACCGCCGAATTCGATCCCGTCGACGCCGCTCCAGACGCCCGCCGCACCGGCCAGCACCAGCACGATCCCGAGCGCGCGGCGCAGCCAGCCGCCGGTCGCGATGGCGCCGGCGACGCCCGCGAGCGCGAGGATCGCGAGCGGCACGAGCGCGGTGGAGCGCTGTTCGCCGGGTTCGGTGTACAGCACGGTCCCGCGCACGCCCTCGTCGCGGAATTCGGCGAACCACACCATCCGGGAGGCTCCCCAGAGGGCCAGCGCGCCGAGCAGGAGGGCGAGGATGATCGTCCACAGTGGACGGCGGGCCGACGCGGCGGCGGACTGGGCTTCCGGCTGCGATTTCACGTTGCAAGCGACTTCTCCGGCAGCGGTTTTCCCCGCACCAGACGATTTTTCACCGACATCCGCCGGTTCGACCGCATCGCGCGCCGCAGCAGTCTCGCGCGCCTCGCCGCGCCGTGGTTCCGCCTCCCCCGCCCGCTCAGACACCGGCCGAGTCCTCAGCCGGGTCCAGCTCCCCCGCCGGGATCATCGTGCCCGCCGCGGCGATCGCGGACAGCACGGTGCGGGCCTTGTTGAGCGATTCGGTGTCCTCGTAATCCGGGACCGAGTCCGCGACCACGCCGCCGCCCGCCTGGACGTACGCGGTCCCGTCGCGCATCAGCGCGGTGCGGATGGCGATCGCCGTGTCCGCGTCGCCGGCGAAGTCCAGGTAGCCGACGACGCCGCCGTACAGCGCGCGGCGCACCGGTTCCAGCTCCTCGATCAGCTGCATCGCACGCACCTTCGGCGCGCCGGACAGCGTGCCCGCCGGGAAGCAGGCGGTGACCGCGTCGAAGGCCGTGGCGTCGTCCTTCAGCTCGCCGGTCACCGTGGACACGATGTGCATGACGTGGCTGTAGCGCTCGATCTGGAAGAAGTCGACCACGTGCACGGTGCCCGGTTTGCAGACCTTGCCGAGGTCGTTGCGGCCGAGGTCGACGAGCATCAGGTGCTCGGCGCGTTCCTTCTCGTCCGCGAGCAGGTCCTTGCCCAGCTGCGCGTCCTCCTCCGGATCCGCGCCGCGCCAGCGGGTGCCCGCGATGGGATGCGTAGTGGCGCGCCCGTCGCGGACGGTCACCAGCGATTCCGGGCTGGAGCCGACGATGTCGAAGCCCTCCAGCCGCAGCAGGTACATGTACGGGCTCGGGTTGGAGGTGCGGAGGACGCGGTACACGTCGAGCGCGTCGGCCCCGGTTTCGATCTCGAACCGTTGCGACGGCACGACCTGGAACGCTTCGCCTGCCTTGATCGCCTCGACCGCCTTGTCGACGGCCGCGTGGAAGTCTTCCTTCGTGCGGTGGCGGCGGAATTCCGGCGCGGGACGGTCGAAGGTCGCGACCGTCGGCGGCGCGGGCACCCGCAGCTGCTCGGTCATCGCGGACAGCCGGGCCAGCGCGTCGTCGTACGCGGCGTCCACGCGCTCGGCCGAGTCGTCCCAGTTGACCGCGTTGGCGATCAGCGTGACGGTGCCTTCGTGGTGGTCGAACGCGGCCAGGTCGGTGGCGAGCAGCATGGTCAGCTCGGGGATGTCGAGGTCCCGTTCGGCCAGCTCGGGCAGCTTTTCCAGCCAGCGCACGGAGTCGTAGCCGAGGTAGCCGACCATTCCGCCGGTCAGCGGGGGCAGGCCGGGCAGCGGTTCGGTGTGCAGCGCCTCGACGGTCGCGCGCAGCACCTGCAGCGGGTCGCCCTCGGTGGGCAGGTTGTCCGGCGGGGTGCCGGTCCAGACCGCTTTGCCGTCGCGCACGGTGAGCGCGGCCGGGCTGCGCACTCCGACGAACGACCAGCGCGACCACGATTTCCCGTTCTCGGCCGATTCGAAGAGGAAGGTGCCGGGCCGGTCGGCGGCGAGTTTGCGGTAAATCCCCAGCGGGGTCTCGCCGTCGGCGAGCACCCGGCGCACCACGGGGATCACGCGGCGGCTCTCGGCCAGCGCGCGGAAGTCGTCTCGGGACGGGCTGACCGGGCCGGGCCCGGCCGTGGACGTGGCTGCTGAGCTGACCATGCCTCTCATTGTGCCGCTACGGCCGCGTCCGCCGGTCAGCGGGCTCTCAATTCAATGACTGTTGAATTCGAGGCGGCGACCGGTCAAGATGGTCCGGTGAGCACCGAAGACACTACCGCGCGCCGCCGCGGCCGCCGCCCCGCTGGTCAGGACACCCGCGCGGTGCTGCTGGAAGCCGCCCGCACGGTGTTCGCCGAGAACGGCTACGAACGCGCGACGGTCCGTTCCATCGCCGCGCGCGCCGGCGTCGACGCGGCGATGGTCAACCACTGGTTCGGCGGCAAGGAAGGCCTGTTCGCCCAAGCGGTGCTGAAACTGCCGTTCGAACCGGCGGAACTGGTCACGGTCCTGCACGACGGCCCGATCGACGAACTGGGCGCCCGGATCGTGCACACGTTCCTGACCCGCTGGGACGGCGTCGGCGGCGACACGTTCCAGGCGCTGATCCGCAGCATCGCCAGCCACGAGGCGGCGAGCACCGTGCTGCGCGAGTTCTTCTCGCAGTTTTTCACCGGGCTGATCAGCGACCTCGGCGGCGACCGGCGGGAGCTGCGGGTGGCGTTGTGCGCCTCGCAGCTGGTGGGGATGGGGTTGATCCGGTACGTGGCGCGGTTCTCGCCGATGGTGGAGGCGGAGGTCGACACGTTGGTCGCGGCGGTGGCGCCTACGTTGCAGCGTTATCTGACCGGGGATATCGACTGAGACTCAGCGCGACAGCAGCAAAAAGAGCAGCGCGAGCCCGCCCGGCAGCACCTGCACGAACAGGATCCGCTTCGACGACGTCGCGGCCCCGTAGAGACCGGCCACGATCACGCACGCCAAGCCGTACAGCTTCAGCTGGAAGCCCGCCGGGTCGGCCGCGATCAGGCCCCAGATCAGCGCGGCGGCGAGGAAACCGTTGTACAGCCCCTGGTTCGCCGCCAGCGTCTTGCTCTCCCTGGCGAATTCCTCGGTGGTGCCGAACGCCGCGCGCGCCCGCGGCGTGGTCCACAGAGCCATCTCCAGCACGACGATGTACAGGTGGATCAGGGCGACGAGCCCGATCAGCACGTTCGCGACGACGGTCATCACGCGCTCTCGTCCGCGAGCAGCAGCCGTTCCTCGGTGTCGAAACACGTGTGCGTACCGGTGTGGCAAGCCGGACCGGTCTGGTCCACCCGCAGCAGCACCGTGTCGCCGTCGCAGTCGATGCGGACCTCTCGCACGTGCTGGACGTGCCCCGAGGTCTCGCCCTTCACCCACAGCTCCTGGCGGCTGCGCGACCAGTACGTCCCGCGCCGCGTCGTGAGCGTGGATTCCAGCGCGTCGTCGTTCATCCACGCCATCATCAGCACGTCCGACGTCGCGTGGTCCACCACGACCGCGGCGATCAGGCCGTCCGCGTTCCGCTTCAGCCGGGCGGAAAGTTCCGGCGAGAGGCTCATCGCACGACCACCCCGCCGGTGCGCAGCGCGCCCTTCACGTCGCCGATCGTCAACTGTCCGAAGTGGAATACGCTCGCCGCCAGCACCGCGTCGGCACCGGCTTCCACGGCGGGCAGGAAGTGTTCGGTCGCGCCCGCGCCGCCGCTGGCGATCACCGGGACTCGCACCGCTTTGCGGACCAGCTCGATCAGTTCGAGGTCGAAGCCGGTTTTGGTGCCGTCCGCGTCCATCGAGTTGAGCAGGATCTCGCCGACGCCGAGTTCCTCGCCGCGCGCGGCCCATTCCACCGCGTCGATTCCGGTGCCACGACGACCGCCGTGCGTGGTGACCTCGAAGCCGGACGCCGTCGGTTCGCTGCCTTCGGGCACTCGCCGCGCGTCGACGGACAGCACGACACACTGCGCCCCGAACCGGCGCGAGGCCTCGCGCAGCAGCTCCGGGCGCGCGATCGCGGCCGTGTTGATGCTGACCTTGTCCGCGCCGGTGCGCAGCAGCCGGTTGACGTCCTCGGTGGAGCGCACGCCGCCGCCGACAGTGAGCGGGATGAAGACCTGCTCGGCGGTGCGGCGGACCACGTCGAAGGTGGTTTCGCGATCGCCGGAGGACGCGGTGACGTCGAGGAAGGTCAGCTCGTCCGCGCCCTCGGCGTCGTACCGGCGCGCGAGCTCCACCGGGTCGCCCGCGTCGCGCAGGTCGGCGAAGTTGACGCCCTTCACGACCCGGCCTGCGTCGACGTCGAGACAGGGAATCACCCGAACCGCCACAGCCATGCGGTCCAGCCTAGTCGGCCGCTCGGTCGAGCCCGCCGCGACGGCTTCGTCACTAATTCGCGGATCCGATGCATCAAAACCGCACCCTCGCGCGTCTCATGATCGTGACCACCGGTTTCGACGATTTCGTGGCGGAACGCCTCGACGGGCTGCTGCGCTACGCGACCGTCCTCGCCGACGACCCGCATCTGGCGCAGGACATCGTCCAAGACGTGCTGCTGCGCGCCCAGCAGCGCTGGTCGAAGATCGAATCGCCGCCCACCTACGTCCGCCGGATGATCACCAACGAGTACCTCTCGTGGCGCCGCCGCGCCGCCCGCCGCGTGGTCCCGTCGAACCATTCGGTGCTCGACGCGCTCGGGCCGCCGACCGCCGATCCCAGCACCGCCTACGACGAACGCGACGAAATGCTCGCTTTGCTGGCCACCCTGCCGCGGAAACAACGCGCCGCGGTCGTGCTCCGCTACTACGAGAACTACACCGACTCCGAAATCGCCGATTTCCTCCGCTGCGGCGTCTCGACCGTCCGCAGCCAAATCTCGCGCGCGCTGGCGACACTGCGCGCCGGCATGCCCTCGTTGCCGCCCGTCCTCACCACCGGAGCAGGAGAATGACCCCGTCGAACGAGACCGAGACGCTGGTGCGCGACAGCCTCGAACGGCTCGCGGAGCAGGCACCGGACGGCAACGAGGTGCTCAACGCGCTCGCTCGCGCCCGGCAACGCCAGCACCGCCGCCGTCCCCGCCTCGCGCTCGCCGCCGTGGCCGCCGCGGTGATCGCGGTCGCCGCCGGGGTGCCGCTGGTGGTCACCACCGTCGCCGAAGCGCCCGCGCAGCTCACGCCCGCCGCCGGACGCCCGGTGCTCGCGTACACGCCGGGCTGGCTGCCGGACGGCTTCACCGAGCAGTACCGCTCGGGCGGGCCGGGGAACACCGCGCAGGTCCGGCAATGGCAGTCCGGAGCGAGCCGGGTGGAAGTCGCAGCGCACTCCACGGCCGATCCGGAATGGGCGCAGACCGCGCTGCGGATCTCGGCGTTGAAGGACCCGGTCGTGGTGCACGGACGGGTCGCCATGGTGACCGGCCCGAGCGACACCATCGCCACGCTGACCTGGATGCCGGACGACCGCCACGTGCTGACCGCGAAGGTGGAAGGCGTCCCGGACGCGCGCACAGTGGCTGAGCAGGTGGCCGATTCGGTAACCCAGGAGCCCGTGCTGGTCCGCGGTGAGGCGAGGTTCGGACCGCTGCCCACGGGAATGCGCGAAGAAGCCACGACAGTGCGCGGCAGCGACTCGGACAACGCGACGACCATGCTCGACGCGAGCGGTCCGAGCGGCAAGGTGCGCGTGACGATCGGTAGCGGATCCCCGGCTCTCGGCGGGTCCGGGCCGGTGCAGGTGCGCGGTCTGTCCGGGGCTTTCGTGCCCGCCTCCGGACCTGCCGACGCGCAGGTCACCGTGCGTCTTTCGTCCGGACGCTGGCTGACGGCTTCCGGCCGGTTGCCGCGCGAACAGCTCGTCGCGGTGGCGGACGGGATCGTGCTCGATTCGGCACCGGATTACGCCTGGCTCGGCACCCGCTGACCGCTACCGTGAACCCATGTCCGACTTGGGGGAGTCTCGGAGCACGTTCTCGCGGATAGCGACCGCCGTCGGCATCGGCGCCGCGATCATCGCCGTTCTGGTGGCCTGGTGCGTCGGCGCCAACTACCTCGCCCAGCTCACCGCGGGCGAGCAGCTGACCTGCCGGTTGCGCAATCTCGTGCCGTGGTCGGGGTTGGGCGTGACGCTGTGGCAGGTCAGTTCTCTCGTGCTGTTCCTGCTCGCCGGGGCCGGGATCTCAGCGCTTCTCGGACGCCTCGGGGTGCGAAAAGCGGCTCTCGGCCTTTGCGCGGCACTGGTCGTCCTGCTCACCTGGGGCTACGTGGAGGCGACCCATGTGGTGATGCACAAGGTGGCCGACCACGGCACCTCGGTCGCCGTGCCGACGGCGCCCGGCGGTCAGCAGCCTGCCGACCGCTGCCAAGGACTGTGACGCCGTCTACCGTGGGGCTATGTCCGAACTGGAGCGTCTCGGCGCCGAGAAGTACGTCGTGCTGACCACTTTCCGCCGCGACGGCCGCGCGGTCCCGACCCCGGTGTGGGCCTCCCGCGACGGCGACGAGCTGGTGCTGTTCTCCGAACGCACCGCGGGCAAGGTCAAGCGGATCCGCAACAACGGCGAGGTACGGCTGCAGGCGTGCGACGTCCGCGGCCGCCGGGTGCACGGCGCCGAAGTGCACGGGACGGCCCGGCTGCTCGACGCCGCCGACAGCGACCGCATCCGCGGCGTCATCGCCCGGGATTACGGCGTCGTCGGGCGAGTGACGATGTTCTTCAGCCGCCTCCGGGGCGGGCCGGAGCGGACGATCGGGATCGCGATCAAACTCGCCGAGTGAGCTACCGGGCCTCCGCGCGGAGCCGGGCGCCCATCGCGGCCGAATCGTGGTCCGGTCCGCAGCCCTCGACCAGGATCACCTCGCCCACCAGATGGTCGGTGCGCAGGCGGAGGATCTTGCGGTAGTCCGCCGACTCGTACCACGCCTCGGCAGCGGCGAAATCCGGGAATTCGAGCACCACAGTCCCGCCCGGCCAGACGCCTTCCAGCACGCGGGTGCGTCCGCCGTGGACCAGGAACCGGCCCTCGAACGGGTCGAGCGTCGCCTGGATCAGCTCCATGTACTCGTAGACCTCGGGGTCCACGGTTCCGGGCTGGCGCAGCTGGGCGATGGCGTAGGCGGTCATGTCGGCTCCTCGGGTCGATTTCGTTGCCTGCCAACCAATCCTGTCCGCTCCCGGGCATGGAGTCGATTACCTCGCGGGTAATCGTTCAGCTGCCATAGCGGGCCGTCAGCTCGCGGCCGATGCGGGCGAGTTCGGCGCGGACCGGCTCCGGTTCCACCACCTCGACCAGGTCTCCCCAACCCGCCAGCTGTTCCGCGATCGAGCGCGCCCAATGCGCCGCCACCTTCACCTCGACCCGGCCGTCCCGCTCCCCGACCACCTCGCAGTGCCGCCCGAAATGCGACCGCAGCACGGACAAGTGCCGCGCGTCGACCAGCACCGTGGCCGACACGAGCGAACGCCGCTGCTCCATCTCCGCCACGACCCGCGCCCACTGTTCCCGGAGATCGAAGTCGTCCGGCAGCTGCGAAGGCAGGTCCGTGGTCTCCGCAGCCGAGATCCGGTCGACGCGGAAAGTCCGTTGCCCCGCAACAGTTCCGGCGATGAGATACCAAACGCCGTCCTTGTCGGCGAGGCCATAAGGATCGACTAGCCGTTCTTTGCCGCTGTAGTCGAACCGCACCTTGCGCCGCCGCACGACCGCCTGCTGCAGCGACTGGACGAGCGCGGGCGGCTCGCGATCCTGCTCGCCCCACCCCGCCGGATCGGACACGACGGCCCGCGCGGCGGCTTCGGCGTCGGCCCGGAACGTGGCAGGCAGCGCGCGGACGAGCTTGCGCAACGCGGACGACAATTCCGGACCGCCGGACGCCGCCGGGCCCAGCATCAGGAACAACGCCTGGGATTCGGCCGCGGTCAGCCCGCTGAGATCGGTGCGCGCCCCGCCGACGAGCGACCATCCGCCGCCGCGTCCGGGCTGCGGATAGACCGGGATCCCGGCCGCCGACAACGCTTCCAGGTCGCGGCGGGCGGTCGCCACGGAGATCTCCAGGTCGTCGGCCAGCTCGGCAGCGGTCACCCGGCCGCGGGCCTGCAGCAGCAGGACGGCGGCGACAAGACGGTCGGCTCGCATGGTTTTGATTCTCTCCCTAAAAGTGCTCAGAAGATGAGCACTTTGAAGGAGAAGCTAGTCCCGCAACCGAGCAGACAAGGAATCAGACATGCTTCGAGGACTCAGCACCGTCACCTTCTACTCCCCCGACTTCGAGGCGGCGAAGCGCTGGTACACCGACCTTTTCGGCATCGCGCCGTACCTGGACACGCCCGCGTACATGGAGTGGCGCATCGGCGACTACCAGCACGAATTCGGCATCGTGCACAGCTCGTACGCCACCAGCGAACTCTCCCGGACCGCCGACCTCGCCACCGTCGGCCAGCCCGCGGGCGCGGTCGTTTTCTGGCACGTCGAGGACGTCCCCGCGACCCTGGAACGAGTCGTCGCGATGGGCGCGAAGGTCCACGACGCCCCGCGCGACCGCGGCACCGGATTCATCACCGCGTCGGTGATCGACCCGTGGGGCAACGTCCTCGGGCTGATGTACAACCCGCACTACGTCTCGGTCCGGGAAACGCTGGTGCGGACATGATGATCTTCAGCCTTGGTCACCGCGAAATCTCGCCCGGCCGAACCGCTCCGACAGGAAGGCCGGACCCGCCGGGCGGCTCGCGCTCGACCGGGCCGAGTGATTTCCGTTGCCCCGCAGCAACTCCCGCCGTCAGCGAACCGCGGCGAGAGCCTCCGGCAGCGTGAAAGCGCCCGCGTACAGCGCCTTCCCGACGATCGAGCCCTCGACACCGTCCGACGCCAGCCCGGCCAGCGCGCGCAGATCGTCCACACTGGACACTCCGCCGGAGGCGATGACCGGCGCGTCGGTGCGGGCGGCGACCTCGCGCAGCAGCTCCAGGTTCGGGCCGCGCAGCGTGCCGTCCTTGCTCACGTCGGTGACGACGTACCGGCTGGCCCCGTCGCGGTCGAGCCGCTCCAGGACCTCCCACAGGTCGCCGCCGTCGGACGTCCAGCCGCGCGCGGACAGCCGATGCCCGGCCTCGGTGATCCGCACGTCGAGCCCGATCGCGACGCGGTCGCCGTATTCGGAAACGACCTTCGCCGTCCAGTCCGGGTCCTCCAGCGCCGCGGTGCCGAGGTTGACCCGGCGCGCGCCGGTGGCGAGCGCGGCCTCGAGCGAAGCGTCGTCGCGGATGCCGCCGGACAGCTCCACCTGCACGTCGAGCCGCTTGACGACGTCGGCGAGCAGCTCGCGGTTGCTGCCCTTGCCGAACGCCGCGTCGAGGTCCACCAGATGGATCCACTCGGCGCCGTCGCGCTGCCACTGCAGAGCCGCTTCGAGCGGACTGCCGTAGGAAGTCTCGGTGCCCGCCTCGCCCTGGACGAGTCGGACCGCCTGGCCGTCGGCAACATCAACTGCGGGAAGGAGCGTGAAAGTCACGCGCACAGACTATGCGGCGGGGCCGGGCGCACCGTCCGGGGGATATCCGCTGAGCCGGACGGCCCCGGGAACGCAGCGGTTCGCCAGTGCCCAGAGCGTGAGCAGCAGCACATTCTCCTGCGGCGGCAGAGGTCCCGGCCCGCTCAAGCCAGCGTGCCGAGCCAGTTGCGCAGCAGCCGGGCCCCCGCGTCGCCGGACTTCTCCGGGTGGAACTGGGTGGCCCACAGCGGCCCGTTCTCCACCGCCGCGACGAAATCCTCGCCGTGGTTGGCCCACGTCACCTTGGGCTGCTGGCCGGCGAGGCCGGAGTCCAGCTCCCACTTCCGCGCGGCGTAGGAGTGCACGAAATAGAACCGTTCCTCGGGGTCGATCCCGGCGAACAGCTGCGAATCGGCGGGCGGGCGCACGGTGTTCCAGCCCATGTGCGGGAGCACGTCGGCGTGCAGGCGCTCGACCGTGCCCGGCCATTCGCCGGTGCCCTCGGTCTCCTCGCCGTGCTCGACGCCGCGCGAGAACAGGATCTGCATGCCGACGCAGATGCCGAGCACCGGACGTCCGCCGGCCAGCCGTTTGCCGATGATCCGGTGCCCGTGCACGCCCAGCAGCCCGCTCATGCACGCGGAGAACGCGCCGACGCCGGGCACCACGAGGCCGTCGGCTTCGAGCGCGGCGTGCGGGTCCGCGGTGACCTCCACCTCGGCGCCCGCGCGCTCGACGGCGCGCTCGGCGGAGCGGAGATTTCCGGAACCGTAATCGAGGATCACCACACGAGACACAGCCCGAGCCTAGTCCCCGAGAGAATTTCGTTCCGAGGCCGTTTCGTTCTCGCCCCGATCGGGTACCCACCAGGCTACGTGTGGCGCCGCCGGCGCCCGGACCCGGAAAAGAGGCCGAGATGTCCGAGTCCGACCTGCTGTGCCGAATGTTCCAAGCATGGCGGGACGACATCGACAGCGTGCCGTTCCCGCAGTTCAGGGAACTGACGATCCCGCTGCAGAAGACCCGCGCGGAGATCGACCTGGCGCGCCGGTCGGCCGCGCGCACGGCGACCCCCGTGCGGCGCGTCGACGGCGGCTGGTGACCGCGGGCGGTTGCCCGCTGCCGGAATCCCGCCTTATCCGGTGAAAAATTCCTTGAGGGACAACGCGATCGAACCCGCGTCGAGCCCGTGCACGAGATCGTGGTCGGCGAGCGTGCCGTAGATCCGCACCTCGGCGTCCCGGCGGGTGCCGAGGTTCAGCAGCCGGTGCGGCCGGTCGGCCAGCGCGTCGGCGACGCAATGCGCGGACGTTCCCTTGAGGTACGGCTCCACCAGCGCCACATCGGCGACGTCCGGCACCGCGGCGCGCAGTCCTTCGGCGTCGAACGGGCGCACGGTCGAGGTGTAGAGCACCGTCACGTCCATGCCCTCGGTCGCTTCCAGCACCCGGTCCAGCATCGGGCCGACCGCGACGACCACGCCGCGCGTGCCCGTGCGGATCGTCTGCAGCCCGACGCCGAGGTGCGGCGCCGAATTCTCCTGCGCGGACAGGCGCAGATACGTCCGGCTGTCCCCGGGCACCGAATCGAGCAGCAGCCGCCGCGCCTCCTCGGGATGGCCGGGAACGTGCACGTACCAGCCGGGCAGGGAATCGATCAGCGCGACGTCGCCGGGAGCCTGATGCGTGCGGCCCTCCATCGGCATGTCGTAGGAGGCGCCGTAGGACACCAGCACCGCGCCGAGTTCCTGGTGGCTGAGATCCAATTTGATCTGTTCGAACGCGCGCTCCACGAGGAACGCGTTGAAGGTGTGGACGATCGGCCGCAACCCGGCGAGCGCGAGGCCGGCGCCGGTGCTCACGAGAAGCTGCTCGCGGATCCCGACGTTGATCACCCGGTCCGGATGCCGTCGCGCGGTCTCGGCGAGCGACGCGACCGAGATGTCGGCGAGCACGACCGCCACGTCCGGGTCGGTGTTGACGATTTCTTCCGCGGTGGACAGGAAGGTGTCCCGCATGTTCGGCATCAGTGCCCGCCTTTCGGTTCCACGACGGCGACGACCGCGAGCGGCCGTCCGGGATGAGGGGTGGTGAACGCGTCGTACAGTGCTTCGTGGTCGCGGCCGGACACGGTGCGCACGGCCCAGCCCTCGGTTTCGAAGCGGCGCGCGATGCCGCCCGGCCAGCCGTGGCTCGAGGACTGGTTGTCCACGACCACCGCGGTCAGCTTGTCGAGCCCGAGCCGCGCGGCGACGACGATCGCCTCGTGGTTGGAGCCTTCGTCGAGTTCGGCGTCGCCGATCAGCGTGACGATGCGCGAGCTGAACCGGCGGGCGCGCAGGCCGAGCGCGGTGCCGATGGCGATCGGCAGGCCGTGGCCGAGCGAGCCGCTGGAGATCTCGACGCCCGGCGCGCGGACGCGGTCGGGATGGTGGCCAAGCCGCGAGCGCGCCGAACTCCAGTCGGCCAATTCGTCCTCGTCCAGCCAGCCTTTCGCGACGAGCACCGCGTAGTACGCCATCGGACCGTGCCCCTTGGACAGCAGGAACCGGTCGCGTCCAGGCTGGCGGGCGGTCTCCGGGCCGAGGCGGAGGACGCGGTCGAACAGCACCCACAGGACGTCCACTGTGGACTCCGCGGCCGCGTGGTGTTTGTCGTCGCCGGTCATCAGGGAGATCAGCCGGGGCAGGTCCGCGTAGCCCGGCTCGGATGTCGTCGTGGTCATGTCCCGACCATGCAACCTCGACCAAACTGAAGGTCAAGCGCTAACCTGAAGCAATGACGAGGTTGGCGGACAAGCTGAGCATCGGGCAGGTCGCGGAACGCAGCGGAGTCCCGCACACGGCGCTGCGGTTCTACGAGGAGCGCGGCCTGATCACGTCCGAGCGCTCGGCGGGCAACCAGCGCCGCTACTCGCGCTCGGTGCTGCGGCGGATCGCGTTCATCCGCGCCGCGCAGCGGGTCGGGCTGTCGCTGGAAGACATCAGCGCGGCACTGGAGACGCTCCCCGCGGACCACGCGCCCACGAAGGCGGACTGGGCCCGGCTGTCGCGCGAATGGCAGACCGAACTCGACGCCCGGATCGACGCGCTGCAACGGCTGCGGGACCGGCTGACCGGCTGCGTCGGCTGCGGATGCCTGTCGCTGCGCAGCTGCGGCCTGTACAACGCGGACGACGAACTCGCCCGGTTCGGCCCCGGCGCCAGCAAGCTCCGCCCGGTCCTGGAGGGCGGCATCTGAATTCCGTTGCGCGCCAGGGCGTCGGTGTGGGTTACTGCGGGTCGAAATGAACGAGAAACATCGAACCCGGGTATCGAAACGGCTTTCCCGGCATTTGCGCCACGATCCCGCGGGCCTCGGCCTGACTCTCGCCCCCGGCGGCTGGGTCCCGGTCGCCGAACTGCTCGCGGCGCTGGCCCGGCACCGCTTCCCGGTGAGCCGCGCGGAGCTGGACGAGGTCGTCGCGAACTGCGCGAAACAGCGGTTCGCCTTTGATGAGACAGGGACGCTGATCCGCGCCAGTCAAGGGCACAGCGTCAGCGTCGACCTGGAACTGTCCGACGCTGTGCCGCCCGAAATCCTCTTTCACGGCACGGCGACGCGGTTCCTGCCCTCGATCTGGGCGGAGGGGCTGCGGCCGATGAAACGGCACGCGGTGCATTTGTCGGCGACCCGCGAAACGGCGTGGAAAGTCGGTTCGCGGCACGGGAAACCTGTGGTGTTGACGGTCGCGGCCGGAGAGATGGCCGCGCGCGGGCACGCGTTTCAGGTGAGCGACAACGGGGTGTGGCTTACTTCGGCGGTTCCGGCGGAGTTTCTGGCTGAGTAGCGCATACTGAGTCCGTCGAGACGGAGGAGGTGGCTATGGCTGATTACACGATCGTCCAGTGCAGCGAAGGCCACTATTTCTCCACGATCTGGCTCCCGCTCGTGTCGTTCAAGGCAATCCGGCTCGGCGACCGGCGGCTGCAGCGCTGCCCGGTGTGCCGCCGTTTCCGCTCCGTCGTCCGGGTTTCTACGGATCAGTTGAGCGCCGAGGAACTGCGTGCGGCCGAAGCGCTGAAGGACTCCCGGCTGCCGTAATCCGCCGCGTTTCAGCCGGTTTCGGCCACGCGGCACAGGATTTCCCCGTGCGGGATCGAGAACCAGCCGTCCGGATCCGCCGCCCACGCGCGCCACGCGTCGGAGATCTCGAGGAGGTCTTCGGCGGACGCGTACCCGCCTGCCACGGCCTGCTCGGCGATCTTGGAATCCAGGATCCGGTCCGCCCACATGCCGCCCCACCACGCCCGTTCCTCCGGCGTGGAATGACACCAGATGGAGGCGCTCGGCCGGACGTCGTGAGCGCCCGCGGAGTGCGCCCAGGCCAGCAACCGCCGTCCGGCGTCCGGCTCGGAACCGTTGCCGTGCGCAACCGCGCGATAGACCTCCAGCCAGCGGTCCAGCCGCGAGTCCGCGGGCCACCAGAACGCGGCGGCGTAGTCGGTGTCGCGGGCGGCGACGACACCGCCGGGCTTGGCCAGCGCCAGCATGTGCCGCAACGCTGCCACCGGTTCGGTCAGATGCAGCAGCACCTGGTGGGCGTGCACGATGTCGAACCGGCCGACCGCCGGCGCCGCCGTGATGTCGGCGCGCTCGAACCGGACGTTGGAGACGCCTTCGCGCTGCGCGTGCGCCCGCGCTTGCTCAAGAACGGCTTCCGACAAATCGATGCCGAGCACCTCGCCAGGGGCCACTCGGCGGGCGATGTCCACCGTGATCGTCCCGGGGCCGCAGCCGACGTCCAGCACGCTCCGCCCGGGAAGCAGTTCTGGTGCGAGGTAGGCCGCCGAATTGTCGACGGTGCGCCAATGCTGGGAACGTACAACGCTTTCCGCGTGCCCCTGCCCGTAGCTGCTTTCCGAAGGCATGCTTCGAGATTAGGAGCGTGTTCCCAAATACTGCAACATCGTTCTCAGCATTCGAGAACTCCGGAGGCGTTCAGCAGACCCGGCGGCGCGGCCTGCCGAGCAGCCGCCTGCCCACCCGGACCAATTCCCGGCGCAGGGTTTCGTCGTCCACCTCGGCCAGGTCCGGCGCCCCGCCCGCCATCGCGATGCCGGTGAACGCCACGATCGCCGTCACGCGGGCGGTCACGTCCAGCTCCGGCCCGCCGGCCACGATCGAGATCAGCGCCTGCTTGAACCCTTCGACGCCGTGCACCGATTTCGCCAGCGCCGCGTCGATGCCGGGGTCGCTGGAGAACAGCGCGACCAGCACCCGGTGCCGCACCACGAGATCGACGAAACCGTCCACCAGATGGTCCACCCGCGCGCCGTGCCGCGGATGCTTCGCGGCCTCGACGACGAGGTGGTCCAGCTCCCGGATGCCCGGCTCCGCGACCGCCTCGGTGATCTCCGACTTCGTCTTGAAGTGGTAGTACACCGCGGCCTTGGTGACACCCAGCTCGTCGGCGATCATCTGCAGCGACGTGCCCTCCACGCCGTGCTCGGAGAACAGCCGCAGTGCGGTGGCGAGCAGCCTGGTGCGGGTGTCCGCGACCGGTTCGACGGTCGTCATCGCGCCCTCCTCCTCAAGCGGAGTGCGCGGCTCCGCAGCACATCATGATACTTGCCGAGCGACTAGTCCGAAACTTGCCGTGCGGCTAGTCACATCCTAGCCGATCGGCTTGGCAGCTCCTTGCCGAACGGCTAGCTTCGAAAGGGCGATTCCAGTGCGGAGAGCCCGCTTCGGGCGCGAACGGAGACGACTCGTGGCACCCTTCCTGTACCGGCTCGGCAGGCTGTCGTTCCGCCGCCGGGCCCTCGTGACGGCGGTCTGGGCGCTTGTCCTCGCGGCGTTGGGCGCGGGCGCGCTCACGCTGTCGGGCAAGCTGTCGGATTCGGTGACCATTCCCGGCACCGAATCGCAGCAGGCGATCGACCGGCTCGCCGAGAACTTCCCGCAGGCCGCGGCCGGCGACGGCACCGCGCGCGTCGCGATCGCCGCGCCGGACGGGCAGAAGATCACCGACCCGGCGGGCCAGGCGGCCGTCGAGGGCGTGGTGGGCAAGCTGAAGTCCGCGCCGAAGGTGGCCGGGGTCGTCGACCCGTTCCAGGCGAAGTCGGTCTCCCCTGACGGCCGGGTCGCGCTCGCGCAGGTGAGCTACCACGCCAAGGGCTTCGAGCTCAGCGACGCCGACCGCCAGGCACTGCTCGCCACCGGCGATCACGCGAAGCAGCTGGGATATCAGGTCGAATACGGCGGCGACGCGGTGCAGGGCATTCCGGCGACCGGGGCGACCGAGGGGCTCGGTGTCGCGGTCGCGGCGGTCGTCCTGATCATTACTTTCGGCTCGCTGCTCGCCGCCGGGATTCCGTTGCTCACCGCGTTGATCGGGGTCGGCGTCGGGATGGCGGGCATCATGCTGGCCTCCGGTTCGATGGAGCTGAACTCCAACACCCCGGTGCTGGCGTTGATGATCGGGCTCGCGGTCGGCATCGACTACGCGCTCTTCATCGTCTCCCGGTATCGACATGAACTGGCCGAGGGCCGCGAACCCGAGGAAGCCGCCGGGCGAGCTGTCGGCACCGCCGGTTCCGCTGTGGTGTTCGCCGGGCTCACCGTGATCATCGCGCTGGCCGGGCTGACTGTGGTCGGCATTCCGTTCCTTGGCCAGATGGGCGTGGCCGCCGCGGCGACCGTCGTGGTCGCCGTGCTCATCGCGTTGACGCTGCTGCCCGCTGTGCTCGGCTTCGCCGGCGCTCGCGTCGGCAGCAACAAGATCCGCGTGCGCCGCCGCACCGAAGGCCCGACGCACGGCGAACGCTGGGCGCGTTTCGTTGCGCGGCACCGGGTTCCGGTCCTGCTGGCCGCGCTCGTCGGGCTGGCCGTGGTCGCGATTCCCGCGCTGAGCATGCAGCTCGGCCTGCCCAACGACTCGACTGCTGCGCCGGACACCACCCAGCGCAAGGCGTACGACTTGGTCAGCAAGGGCTTCGGCGAGGGCGCGAACGGACCGCTGCTGGTCGTCGTCGACACCGGCCCGAACCACAATCCCGAGTCGCTGAAGCAGGCCACCGCGGACATCGGCAAGCTGCCGGACGTCGCCGCGGTGACGCCGCCGAAGGTCAATCCCGCTGGGGACACCGCGGTGCTCACGGTGATCCCGAAGAGCGGCCCGAGCAGCACCCAGACCGAGGACCTCGTGTCGGCGATCCGCGCGCAATCCGGTCCACTGCAGGAAAACACCGGCGGCAGCCTCGCGGTGACCGGCCAGACCGCGGCCAACATCGACGTCTCGCAGAAACTGTCCGACGCGATGCTGCCCTACCTCGCGCTGATCGTCGGGCTGGCGTTCCTGTTGCTGATGCTGGTGTTCCGGTCCGTCGTGGTGCCGCTGAAGGCGACGCTCGGGTTCCTGGGCTCGGTGGTCGCGACGTTCGGCGCGGTCGTCGCGGTGTTCCAGTGGGGCTGGCTCACCGACCTGCTCGGCGTCGCCTCGACCGGGCCGATCATGAGCATGCTGCCGATCCTGCTGATCGGCGTCCTGTTCGGGCTCGCGATGGACTACCAGGTGTTCCTGGTGACCCGGATGCGCGAGGAGCACGTGCACGGAGCCGAGCCGCAGGAAGCGATGGTGACCGGATTCCGGCACGGAGCGCGGGTCGTCGTGGCGGCGGCGCTGATCATGATCTCGGTGTTCGCCGGGTTCGTGCTGGCCGAGTCGACGCTGATCCAGTCGATCGGGTTCGCGCTGGCCTTCGGCGTGCTGGTGGACGCGTTCGTGATCCGGATGACCATCGTGCCCGCGGTGATGTCCCTGCTCGGGCGCGGTGCGTGGTGGCTGCCGAAGTGGCTGGACCGGATCCTGCCGAACGTCGACGTCGAAGGCGAAGGCCTGGTCCGCGAACTCGGCGCGCCCGGCGACGACGAACGCGAGCTGACGCGGGTCTGACCTTTTGCCGGATTTTTGTCGGTGGTGGTTCGTACCCTGGTTTCATGATCGAAGACACGGTGCGGACTTGGGTAGCGGGATGGGCGTTGTCGCGGCAGACACCACCGCCCGTCGAGAAGCCATGGGGGCTTTTCGTCGAGGTCCCGGACAATCCCGCGGAGGTCGGCAGGCACGTCCTGCCGGAAGCTGAGGAATCGCTGGTCCGTGCCGCCGCGGGCGCGGTCAGCGCACCTCGGACGTGGCTGAAAACGCCCGCCGAACCCGAGACGCTCGAGCCGTGGATGCCGGAGGGCTGGATCGTCGCCTGGCAGGACACCGGCCATCTGATGGCGACGGATCTGCTGGCGACGAACCCGGTCGCGCCGGAGGGCTACACCGTGACGGCGGAGACCAGCGGAGCCGTCACGTTCCTCCGGGTGCTGGACGCGTCGGGCGAGCAGGCGGCGAAGGGCCAGATGGCGAAGGTCGGCGACGCGGTGATCGTGGACCGGGTGGCGACCGAGGAGGCCCACCAGCGACGCGGACTGGGCGGTTTCGTGATGCGCACACTGGCCGATCGCGCGGTGGCGGACGGAGCGGTGCTTGGCGTTCTCGGGGCCACCGATGCCGGGCGGGCGTTGTACGAGACGTTGGGGTGGAAGAAGCACGCGACGTTGGCGGAGTGCATTTATCAGCCGTTGGAATCGTAGGTCGGTGGAGGGTTCGCGGTCGTTAGGGGGAAGCTGGGGTTGGTTCGCAGGGAGGGTGCGTTAGCGGCGGCGAAGGCCCGAGTCACGTGCGGAGAGGCACGGGTTCATCGCAAGGCAAGCGCCGTGTCACGTGCGGAGAGGCACGCGTTCATCGCAAGGCAGGCGCCGTGTCACATGCGGAGAGGCACGCGTTCATCGCAAGGTGGGCCTCGCGTTAGACGCGGAGAGACACGCGTTCATCGCAAGACAGGCCCCGCGTTAGACGCGGAAAGGCACGCGTTTGTTGCGTGCGGGGCCTGTGTCACGTGCGCACAGCCGCACGTCGTCGCGGGGTCCGCGTCAGGAGAGGAGAGCCGCACGTTCGCGGCGTGTGCGGGGCCTGCGTCAGAGGCGGAGAGTCGCACGTTCGCGGCGGGAAGAACCCACAGCAGGTGCGAAGACGCGCATTAGTCGCGGGAAGGCCCGCATGAGGTGCAGGGGGTGTGCGTTAGTCGCGGGGAGGCGAGCGTCAGATGCGGAGCCGTCCGCGTCAGTCGCCGGAGAAGCGCGGGGCAGCTGCGAGAAGGTCCGGGCCAGTCAGCTGACGAGCCAGGCGATGGCCCCGCCGATCGCCAGCACCGCCGCGATGCCCAGCACCACGGCGAAGAACTTCGCGGTCTTCCACAGCGAGTAGACCCCGCCGGCCAGGAAGCCGCCGAGGGCCAGCAGCAGGACCGCGATCAGCTCTTTGCTCACAGGGGTTAGCGTGCCACATGGCCTTCACCGTGACGGTACTGGGCAGTGCGACACCGTACCCCCGCCCGGACGCTCCGTGTTCCGGGTACCTGGTGCGCCACGAGGACACCGCGATCTGGCTCGACGCCGGCCCCGGCACCCTCGCTGCCCTGCAGGAACACGTCTCGCCGGCGGAGCTGGACGCGATCTGGATCTCGCATCTGCACGCGGACCACGTCGCGGATCTGTTACCGGCGGTGTACGCGCTGTTGTTCGCCGATCTGCGGCTGCGACGCCCGATCCCGCTGTACGGCCCGCCGGGGACCGCGGCGCGGATCTCCGCGTTTCTCAGCAACACCGGCCGCGCGCCGATCGAGGAGGCGTTCGCTGTGCGGGAGCTGCACGACGGGCGCCGGACCCGGGTCGGCGGCCTGCAGTTGGAGACGGTGGCCGTATCGCACGGGTTCCCGGCGTTCGGGGTGCGGATCACTGACGGGGAGCGGACTTTCGCGTACTCCGGGGATACCGGACCGTGCGAGGCGCTTTCGACGTTAGCCGAGGGGACGGATCTGTTCCTGTGCGAAGCGGACAGCATCGAGCCGTCCGCGGAACACCTGACTCCGGCGGAAGCAGGCCGCGCGGCTGCCGGAGCCGCACGACTGGTGCTCACGCATCTCGGCCACACGATCACCCCACGCGACGCGGTTCGTCTTGCCGCCGAACACTTTCCCGGTCCGGTCGCCTACGCCGCGCCGCGCACGGTGTTCCGCGTGTGAACTGACAGGCACATTGGTGGACCGAGTCCCGCCCGCAGATCGATCCGTCGCTGCCCGCAACGCACTCGCGACAGCTTCGCGCTCGCCAGAAACTCAGGCGCAAGACCCGCACACCTCGATCACGCTCGCCGCGCGCGACACAGGTCGTCCTGCGGCCAAACACTTACCCGGTCCGGTCGCCTACGCCGCACCGCGCACGGTGTTCCGCGTGTGAGCCGTTAAAGCACGCCCTTCGTGGACGGAATCCCGCCCGCCCGCGGGTCCGGCTCCGTAGCCGCCCGCAACGCGCGTGCCACCGCCTTGTACTCCGCTTCCGCGATGTGGTGCGGGTCGCGGCCGTGGATCACCCGCACGTGCAGGGCGATCTGCGCGTGGAACGCCAGCGAGTCGAACACGTGCCGGGTCAGGACGAAGGGGTAGTTGTTGCCGATGGTGAACGTGTTGTACTCCTCCGGCTCCCCCACGTGCACGCAGTACGGGCGGCCGGAGACGTCGATCGCGGCGTGGGCGAGCGTTTCGTCCATCGGGATCCACGCGTCGCCGAAGCGGCGGATTCCGCTTTTGTCGCCCAGGGCCTGGCGCAGTGCCTGGCCGAGCACGATCGCGGTGTCTTCGACGGTGTGGTGGGCGTCGATGTGGACGTCGCCGGTCGCTTCGATCTTCAGGTCCAGCGAGCCGTGCACGCCGAACGCGGTGAGCATGTGGTCGTAGAACGGCACGCCGGTGGCGATGTCCACCTGGCCGGTCCCGTCGAGGTCCAGCTGGACCAGGATGGACGATTCCTTGGTGGTGCGCTCGATCTTTCCGACGCGGCTCATCGCTTGATTTCCTTACTCGCCTCGAGGAAGGCGTCGTTCTCCTCCGGGGTGCCGACGGTCACCCGCAGGTGGCCTTCGATGCCCACGTCCCGGATCAGCACGCCGTGGTCCAAATAGGACTGCCAGCTGGCCGTCGCGTCGCTGAACTGTCCGAAAAGGACGAAGTTGGCGTCGCTCGGCACCGGGGTGAAACCCAAGCCCAGCAAGGCTTCCACGACGCGGTCGCGTTCGGCGGAGAGCCGGTGCACCGACGCGAGGGTGGCGTCGGCGTGCCGGAGGGCGGCTCGGGCGGCCGCCTGGGTGACCTTGGAAAGGTGGTACGGCAGGCGGACCAGCTGCAGGGCGTCCACCATGGCCGGCGCGGCGGCGAGGTAGCCGAGGCGGCCGCCGGCGAAGGCGAACGCCTTGCTCATCGTGCGCGACACGATCAGCTTGGCCGGGTACTCCGAGATCAGCTCGATCGCGCTGGCCTGCGAGGAAAACTCCGCGTACGCCTCGTCCACCACGACGATCCCGGGAGCCGCGTCGAGCACGCCGCGCAGCTGGTCCAGCGGGATCGACCCGCCGGTCGGGTTGTTCGGGCTGGTCACGAAGACGATGTCCGGCTTGCGTTCGGCGACCGCCTTGGCGGCCTGCTCGGTGTCGAGCGAGAAGTCCGCGCGGCGCGGCACCGGCAGCCAGTCCGTGCGCGTGCCGGTCGCGATGATCGGGTGCATCGAGTACGACGGCTCGAAGCCCAGCGCGGTGCGGCCGGGACCGCCGAAGGCCTGCAGGATCTGCTGCAGGATCTCGTTCGACCCGTTCGCCGCCCACACGTTGGATTCGGACAGCACCACTCGCGTGGACACCGTCAGGTAGTCCGCCAGATCAGTGCGCAGCGCCACCGCGTCGCGGTCCGGGTACCGGTGCAGCGAAGCGGCTTCGGCGCGGACGGCCTCGGCGACGTCGTCGACCAGCTCGGGCGGCGGCGGGTACGGGTTTTCGTTGGTGTTGAGCCGGATCGGGACGTCCAGCTGCGGCGCGCCGTACGGGGTGCGGCCCCGCAGGTCGTCGCGCAGCGGGAGTTCGGCGAGGGTGACCTCGCCGCCGGGGATGGCTTCGTTCATCGGCCGTCTCCTTCGAAACGTGCGGTGACGGCTTCGCCGTGGGCGGGCAGGTCTTCGGCGTCGGCGAGGGCGACGACGCGGGGGGCGACCTCGCGCAGGGCGTCCTCGGAGTAGTCCACGACGTGGATTCCCTTCAGGAAGCTCTGCACTGACAGGCCCGAGGAGTGCCGCGCGAACCCGCCGGTGGGCAGCACGTGGTTCGAGCCCGCGCAGTAGTCGCCCAGCGAAACCGGGGCGTACGCGCCGACGAAGATCGCGCCGGCGTTGCGCACCCGGGCGGCGACTTCGCGCGCGTTCGCGGTCTGGATTTCCAGGTGCTCGGCGGCATACGCGTCCACCACGCGCAGGCCATCGTCCACAGTGGACACCAGGATGATGCCGGACTGCTTGCCGCCCAGCGCCTGTCCGACGCGCTCGGAGTGCTTCGTCGCGGCGACGCGGGTGACGAGTTCGCGGTCGACCGCGTCGGCCAGCTCCTCCGAGGTGGTCACCAGGACGCTCGCGGCCAGCGGGTCGTGCTCGGCCTGGCTGATCAGGTCGGCGGCGACGTGCGCCGGGTCGGCCGTCTCGTCGGCGAGGATCGCGATCTCGGTGGGACCGGCCTCGGAGTCGATGCCGATCACGCCGCGGACCAAGCGCTTGGCCGCGGTGAGGTAGATGTTGCCCGGCCCGGTCACGATGTCGACCGGGGCCAGCTCGGCGCCGTCGGTGTCGACGCCGCCGTACGCGACCAGCGCGACCGCCTGCGCGCCGCCGACCGCCCAGACCTCGTCCACGCCGAGCAGCGCGGCCGCGGCCAGGATCGTCGGGTGCGGCCGTCCGCCGAACGCGGCCTGCGGCGGCGAGCACACGACCAGCGAGCGCACGCCGGCCAGCTGCGCCGGGACGACGTTCATCACCACGGTCGACGGGTACACCGCCAGCCCGCCCGGCGCGTACAGGCCGACGCGGTCGACCGGCACCCAGCGCTCGGTGACCGTGCCTCCGGGGACGACCTGCGTCGTGACGTCCTGGCGGCGCTGGTCCGAGTGCACCTTCCGGGCGCGCTTGATGGACTCCTCCAGCGCGGCGCGGACCTGCGGGTCCAGCTCGGACAGTGCCTTGGCCAGCTCCTCGGCGGGCACCCGGACCGTCTCCGGGCGCACCTTGTCGAACCGCTCGGTGAACTCGAGAACCGCCTCGACCCCGCGATCCCGCACGGCCTCGACCACCGGCCGGACATGATGCAGCGCCGCGTCCACGTCGTACTCGGCGCGCGGAAGCGCGGCACGGAGCTCGGCAGCGGAGGGGACCTGCCCGCGCAGGTCGGTGCGGTTCAACATGGACACCAGGGTACGAGGTGGCCCGCGCGCTCCCGGCAGGGATACTCGGTGTCGACCCGCTGTCCCCGGACCAGGGAGGCTCGTGTGCCCCGGATCGCGTTGTGCCAGCTCAACTCGGGCGACGACCCGGAAGAAAACCTGAAAACGGTTCGCTCCGGCGTGGAGGGCGCCGCTGCCGCCGGAGCGCGCGTGGTGGTGTTCCCGGAGGCGACGATGGCCCGCTTCGGCCGCCCGCTGGCTCCGGTGGCGCAGCCGCTGGACGGTCCGTGGGCGTCGGCGGTGGCTTCGATCGCGGCGGAGCACGACGTGCTGGTGATCGCGGGGATGTTCACGCCCGCCGACAACGGCCGGGTGCGGAACACGCTGCTGGTCACCGGGCTGGGGCAGCATCTCGGGTACGACAAGATCCACCTGTACGACGCGTTCGGATTCGCGGAATCGGACACTGTCGCGCCGGGGTCGGAGGTCGTGACGTTCTCCGCGGAGGGGACCGTGTTCGGCGTCGCTACCTGCTATGACCTGCGGTTCCCGGAGCTGTTCCGGCGGCTGGCCGACGACGGGGCGGACGTGGTGGCGGTTCCGGCTTCGTGGGGCGCGGGCGCCGGGAAGCGGGAGCAGTGGGAAGTGCTGGTGCGCGCGCGGGCGCTGGATTCCGGGTGCTGGGTGGCGGCTTGCGGGCAGGCTGATCCTTCGGTGACCGGGGTGGAGGTCAATCCGAAGGCGCCGACCGGGATCGGGTACTCGCTGGTAGCGGACGGTTTCGGCCGGGTGGAGGCGCAGGCTGGGGCCGGGGTGGAGATGCTGGTGGCGGATGTGGAGCCGGAGGTGACGGGGAAGGCCCGGACGGCTACTGGGGCGTTGGCGAACCGGCGGCTGTGACCCGGGTTCCTTTGCGCCCCAATGCGGCGTTCGGTGCACGCGACGCACCCAATGTGGCATTCGGTGCGTCAGACGCACCCAATGTGGCATTGGGGTTTCCTATCAGCGCGGTGTGCGGCGGGTTCGCTGCCGCGATGCCTGCCGGGCCGGCGCGAAGCACCGGCGGGCACGCTCTGCGTGCAAGAAGACGGGCCGCGCGTGGCTCCGCCGAGCGCACCGGTCGAGGAAAAGCCCAGGGGCGAGCGAAACCTCAGCGCAGCAACCCTTCCCGGATCGCCACCCGCACGAACCCCGCCCGGCGCCGCTCCCCCGTCTTGTCCCGGATCCGGTCCAGATAAGACCGGACCGTCCGGACGCTGATGTCCAGGATCTCCGCCACGTCGACGTCCCGCTCCCCCGCCGCCACCAGGCGCAGGACCTGCTTTTCCCGCTCCGACAGCACGATCTTCGGTCCCGCGTGCCGTTCGTCGCTGTCCTGGATGATCATCCCGGCCAGCGTCGGCGAGACGTAGGCGTTGTCCTCCGCGATGGTCCGGATCGCGCGCAGCAGCTCGTCCCCGTCGACGTCCTTCGACAGGAATCCCTTGGCGCCGGCCTGCATCGCGCCGAGGACTTCCGGCTGTTCCGCGTGCGCGGACACCACGAGCACCTTGTGCCCCATCTGCCCCACCTCGAGCACCGCGGCCGCGTCCTGGACGCCGCGCAGTTTCAGGTCGAGCACGACCACGCTGCCCGGCGGCTGGTCCTGTACCGCGAACCGCGCCACGGAGTCGGCTACCGCGACCAGTTCGATGTCCGGGGCCTCGTTCAGCACGCGTGCGACCGCGTCCCGGTACAGCGGGTGGTCTTCGATCACCCCGACCTGGATGGGTCCGCTCCGGCGCCGCCCCTCGTCGGCTTTCACCTCAGTGTTTCCTTCCCCACCAGCCCGCGGCGGATGGCTTCTTTCACGAGGCCGGGGCGCCGCCGTTCGCCGGTCTTGTCGCGGATCCGGTCGAGATAGCCGCGCACGGTGCGGACGCCGATGTCGAGGATCCGCGCGATGTCGACGTCCCGTTCCCCCGCCGCGACGAGCCGCAGCACCTGCACTTCGCGCGGCGACAGCTCCATTTCCGGCCGGGTGACCGGGCGGTCGGTGTTGTCCTTGATGATCATTCCGGCGACGACTGCCGACACGTACGCGCCGCCGCCCGCGACCGCGCGGATGGCGATGAGCAGCTCGTCGACGTCGACGTCCTTCGACAGGAATCCCTTGGCGCCGGCGGCGATCGCGGCCAGCACCGTCTCCGGTTCGGCTTGCGCGGACACCACCAGCACGTGATGGCCCAGCTCCGCCACTTCGAGCACCGCGGCCGCACCGGCGACGCCGGGCAGGCCGAGATCGAGGAGGACGACGCTCCCGGCCGGCTGGCGCGCGACGTGGAAGCGGGCCACCGAGTCGACCACCGCGCCCAGTTCGACGTCCGGCGCTTCGATGAGGACGCGCTCCACCGAACGGCGGTACAGCGGATGGTCTTCGATCACGGCCACCTGGACGGCGCCGGGAGCCAACGGTTCCGGTTCCGGCTCCCCTACGTCACTGGGTCGCTGCGCTGTCGTGGTCACCGGCTCGCTCACCCCGTTCCCGCAGGCTGCCCGGCCGCGGCGGGATCGAGCGCGGGACCGGTCGGCATCAGCGCGAGAAGCCCGCCCGCGACCGGATGCCCGGACCCAGAACCGTAGCCCAGCGACGTGAGCGCCGTCCCGTTCGCCACCGGATATTTTCGTCCTGTGTCCGTGACGAGATAAATCGTGCCGGACCCGGCGTCCGTCGCGACCGCGCCGCGCGAGGGCGGAACGTAGACGACATCCGCGACCCGCGCGTCGGTCCGGCTCTGCACCGGCAGCGCGCGGGCGCCTGCCGGGACCGGCAGATCCGCCGAGACCGTCACGCGGCCGTTCTGCGCGCACAGGGTCACCGCGCTGCCGGTGATCGGCGCCTTGCCGGGGATCCGGTCCGGATAGGCCGCCGGATCCGCGCCGCCGGAACGGGGTTCGCTCACCTTCTTCACCGCCGCGACGTCCGCCGCGCGCACCCGCGCCGGTTCCGGGCGGCCCGAGTACGCCGATTCGTTCGCCGGGGTCGTGACGAGCAGCGCGGCCTGGGTCTGGCCGACGGGTTCGAGACCGTCCGGGCGGACGAGGTAGTAGGTCGAGGCGGTGGCCGCCCCGGCCATCGGGTCGACGACCGACAGCACCTGGCCGACGCGCGTCTCCTGCGTGCCGACGCGCGGGCCGCGGTTTCCGGCGCCGTCGACCGGGATCTCGCCGAGGTCCCGTCCGGCGGGCACGGTGTCGATCCAGCGCGCGGACACGGTGATCGTCGGATAGCTGTCGAATTGCAGCGCCGCCGCGGCTTCGTCGCTCAGCCGGTAGCGGTGGCCGCCCGCGAGGAGGAACCGGCCGCCCTGTGGGACGCGGACGATCACGCCCGAATCGCGCGGCAGTTCGACCCCGGACGCCGCCGCTTCCAGCAGCACGGCGACGAGCGGTTCGGCCGAGGCGGGCGCGTCCTGGGTGGTGCGGCTGCAGCTGGTCCACGGGGTGGTGATCAGCGTGCTGGGCAACGAATCCGGCGCGCCGACGATCCCGATCTGCGTCCCGCGCGGGGCGGTGCCGAGCTTTTCGGCGGGCACCGTGACGGTCTCATGGCCGTTGCCGCCGGCCAGCAGCCGCGCGGACGCGTAGTTGAGCACCGGGTGCACCGCGCCGTCCGCGCCGAGCACGAATCTCGCCCCGCTGTCCGCTTCCACGATCACTTTGCCGCCGGCCAGCCAGTCCTTCCCGCCGGACGGGCTGACCAGGCCGATCACCCCGAACACCGCGGTCACGAGCAGGGCCGCGCCGACGCCGAGCACCGTGCCGAGCACGAGCCGGCGGCTGGGCGACACCGGATGGTTGGCGTCCGCGGCGACGAGCGCGGACACGAGACGGCGGCGCAGGAACTGGTACGCCTGGATCTGGTCCCGCTGCGTCCACACGCTGTCCCGGCCCCCTGGAGATCACATCCGCTTCTCGCGCAGGCTAGACAGCTCCGCCGGGCGCGCACGAGGGTAATTTTTACGCCCACGCGCCCGCGCGGGGACGCTAGCGTTCGCGGGGCCGGGTCGCTGCCCGGGGAAGAGGGGAATGCGTTGTCCGTGTCCGCGCCGCCTGCCCCGGCTCCTGCCCGCGCTCCCGGGACCGCCGGGATTTCGGGCACCGCGCCGTGGCCGTGGCTGCTGCCGATCCGCCCGCTGCAGGCGGCCGGGTGGGAGATCGCCGCGCTGGCGCTGCTGCTCGCGTTCACCGTGCACGGCCTGGCCGAGCCGGTGCGGATCACCGTCGCCGCGCTGGCCGGGCTGCTGGTGGTGACGACGTCGGTGCGGGTCGCCGGACGGCATTTCGCCGGGTGGGCGTGGACGTGGCTCGCGCATCGCCTGCGCCGGCACGACAGCCGCCGCGACAGCCCGGACGCTTTGCTGCGCATCGCCGGTCCGGTGAAGGTCCGCCAGCACGTCGACCGCGCGGGCAACCGCTTCGGCGTCGCCGAGGTCGACGGCGACTGGAGCGCGATCGTCCGGCTCACCCCGGGAGCCGGGGAACCGTCGACGGACGAACTGCTGGCGATCCTCCGCACGACGTTCCAGAACACGGACATCCCGCTGGCCGCCGCGCAGCTGCTGACTTGGGCGGTGCCAAGGGATTCGCGGGTGTACCGGGTGCGCTGGCTCGCGGTGCGCTACCGGCCGGAGGACGCGCCGATCGCCGCCCTCGCGCGCGGCGGCGGCGAGCTGGGGGCGTTGCGGAGTACCGCGAGCGCGGCGTTGAGTTTGATGGTGGCGCTGGCGGAGTCGGGGTATCCGTCGACGGTGCTGGAGGCCGGTGAGCTGACCAACGAGCTTCGGGTGGCGTTGGGGGTTTCGACCGGCGATCCGGAGTCGGACGGGGATTTGTGGCGCGCTTGGAAATGGGGCGGGCTTACGCAGACGTGCTATTCGCCTCGGTCCGCGCGGGGTCTCGCCCGGACGCTCGGGGTGGCGGTGCCGGGAGCGGCGTTCACCGCCACGTCCGCGACGCTGCGGCGGACGCCGGGTGGGCGGGAGAAGCTGGAGCTGACCATCCGAGTCGGGGCTCGGGCGGCGGAAGTACCGGCGCCGCAGGGGGTTTCGGTGGTTCCGCTGCACGGCGGGCACGGGGCCGCGGTGCGGCGGACGTTGCCGCTCGCGCTGACCTGAGCACTGCGGTCACGCGGTCTTCGTACGAAACGACCGCAGCCCCCACGCGTAACCGGCACCGGCGATAACCACGCACCACGCCAGCGCGAACAGCACGTCGCTGCCGGCCGGAACGCCGGTCAGCAACGCCCGGACGCTGTTGACCACCGGAGTGAACGGCTGGAATCCGGCGAACCAGCGAATACCGGCCGCCATCGACTCCGTCGGCACGAACGCGCTGGACAGGAACGGCAGCACCGTCGAGATGATCTGGGTCAGGCTGTTGGCCCCGGTGGGAGTCTTGGCCGCCAAGCCGATCGCGACCGCCAGCCAGGTCAGCGCGAACGCGAAGGCGAGCACGATCCCGGCCGCGGCGAGCCAGCCGAGCGGGCCGCCGCCGGGGCGGAATCCGACGAGCAGCGCGACCAGGGTGAGCAGGACAGCCGCGAGCGCGGTGCGGACGACGCCGCCGACGACGTGTCCGGTGAGGACCGCGCCGCGGGCGATGGGCATGGTGCGGAAGCGGTCGATGATGCCTTCGGACATGTCGGTGGACACGCTGACGGCGGACGGCAGAGCCCCGGCGGCGACGGTCATGACGAGGATGCCGGGCGTGAGGAAGTCGACGTAGCTGAGCGCGCTGCCGGACCCGCGCAGGCCCGCTCCGACGTAGCCGCCGAACACGTAGACGAACAACACGAACATGAGCACCGGCAAGGCGACCGAAGCGGCCACGAACAGCGGGTAGCGGACGAGATGCCGCAGCTCCCGGCCGACCATCGCGGACGAGTCGGCGATCGTCATCGGGTCCTCCCGAGGTCTGCGGCGGTCGTGGTGAAGGCGAAGAACACGTCGTCGAGGTCGGGCGTGTGCACCGTGACGTCCTCGACGTCGACGCGGTCGGGAATCCGGTCGAGGACTCGTTTGATCGCTCCGCCGCCGTCGGTCATCGGCACGCGCAGGGTGAGCGCGTCTTCGTCGGAAGTGCTGCCGGCGAGCGCCAGCGCCGCGGTGCGGAGATCGGCGGACGTCGCGAACCGAAGGGTCAGGTGCGCGCCGGGAACGCGTTGTTTCAGCTCGGCGGGGGTGCCCTCCGCGACGATGCGGCCGTGGTCGAGCACGGCGACGCGCTCGGCGAGTTCGTCGGCCTCTTGGAGGTACTGCGTGGTGAGGAAGACCGTCACGCCCTCGGCGACGAGTTCGCGGACGATCTGCCACATCGTGTGCCTGCTGCGCGGGTCGAGCCCGGTGGTCGGCTCGTCGAGGAAGATCAGGGCCGGGTCGCCCATCAGCGTCATCGCGATGTCGAGCCTGCGGCGCATCCCGCCGGAATACGCCGAAGGAGGGCGGGCGGCCGCGTCGGCGAGGTCGAACCGGTCCAGCAAGCGACGAGCGCGCGCACGTCCCTCGGTGCGGGACAGATGGCCGAGTTTCGCCATCAACAGCAGGTTTTCCTCGCCGGTGAGCATGCTGTCGACGGCCGCGAACTGACCGGTCACGCCGATCCCGGCCCGCACTTCGGCGGGTGCCGTGCGCAGGTCGTGCCCCAGCACCCGCGCGCTCCCGGAATCGGGAAGCCGGAGTGTGGACAGCAGCTGCACCAGCGTTGTCTTGCCGGAACCGTTCGGACCGAGGAGCGCGAACACCGTTCCGCGCGGCGCGGCGAACGAAACCCCGTCCAGCGCGACGGTTTTCCCGAAGGTCTTGCGCAGCCCGGTCGCGACGATCGCGTCGGTCACGACTCGCGTCCCGCGCGAAGGAGCCGTTCCAGCTCGGTCTCGGCGTCGCTGCTTCCCGCGTCGGACAGCCGCTGAAGCTCGAGCAGGTCGCGGTTCGCCACCGCTCGACGGGTCAGCAGGCGTCCGGCGTACTCGCTGCCCTCGTCGAGCAGTTCGGACAGCTGCACCAGGTCGCCGCGGCTGTCGGCGAGGTCGGCGAGGCGGTCCAGTGCGGTCTCGTTGCCCTCGTCGGCGAGCGCGCGCAGGGTGTCGTAATCAGCCATGCCGCCAGCTTCCAACCTTGTCCCAGGGACAAGGTCAAGAGCGATACTGGGGCATGCTCACCATCGGCCAGCTCGCCCGCCAAGCCGGGGTTTCGGCCAAGGCAGTCCGCGTCTATCACGCCAAGGGGCTCCTCCCCGAGCCCGAGCGCGACGCCTCCGGGTATCGCCGTTACGACGCGCAGGCGGTCATCGACCTGGCCCGCATCGTCACGCTCGCCCAGGCCGGCGTCCCGCTGGCGCGCATTCCCCAGGTGCTCAACGCCGACGAGACCGCGATTGAGCAGATCGACGCCGAATTGCGCGACCGGATCCGGCAGCTTCAGCGACGTCGCGTCCGGTTGCGGGATCTCGATCGGCCCGATCGGCTCTGTCTCCCGCCGGAAGCCGTCGCGTTCATGGAGCGGCTGCGGCCGATCGGGCTGTCCGAACGCCACGAGAACGCGATCCGCGACGGCTGGATCCTCGCCTGCGCCCTGGCCCCGGACGTCAGCAGCGCGATCCTCGCCAGCCGGACCGCGTTGCTGGACGATCCGGAATACGTCGCGGTCCTCCGCGATTACGACGAGGCGATCGACTGGAGTCCCGACGATCCCCGGCTCGAAGCGATCGCCGGAACCGCGGCGGCGCTCGCGCGGCGGATGCCGTTGCCGTCTGATCTGCCGGACTTCCGGAAGGTGCCCCGCCAAGTCGTCGAGCTGCTCTCCGGGCACCGCGGCAGCCCCGCGTGGAAACGTCTCGACCAGCTCGTCACGCGACGGCTCAGCGAAGCGAAGAACGCGATGTCGGAGCCAAGCGGAGCCGCTGCACCTGATCGGTCGTAGGCAACCCGCGCTCGAAAGCCCGCAGCGCGGCCAGGTCAGGGAAAACCCAGACTCCCACCCGGACGTTCTCTCCTTCCCGCACCGGCAGGGCGCGGAAGGTGTTCTCCGCTGGTTCGGTGACGAAGGACGCGAACGGCTCGGGGAAGTCGGCAGAAGCCGGGCCGATCAGCACCAGGATTCGTGATGACGCAGCATCAACTGGCCGGGGCAACGGCGGGAAGTCCACTTCGGGGCGGAGCAACAGGACGTCGTCGCTGTCGAGCATGGTGGCGTTGGCGGCGTCGCGGTGTTTCCGCCAGGCCTCGCCTTCGAGGTAGAACGCGGTCAGCGCGGCGTGCCGGGCCGTCATGTCCGCGAAGGAACGGAACCACACGAAGCGGTCCGGATCGTCCTCGTCCCGGAATTGGCCGACGACCGTGCAGCCTGCCGCTTCCTGCGGTTCCAGCAGCTCACGGTCGAAAAGATCGATCAGGACGTCCCGCTGTCCAGGACGGAGGGTGTACTGGCGGAGTTCCACGACGGTCACCGCAGCGAATCTGCCACCGCGCCGACGCCGGCACGAGTGGCAGGACTGACTCCTTCCGCATAATTCCTGCCGTATCCTCGATACCATGCGAACCGTCGGGGTCGCGCTGGTCGACGACATGCCGCTGTTCGAGCTGGCCATCGCGGCGGAGGTGTTCGGGCCGTCCCGGACCGACCTCGCCGACCCCTGGTACGAGCTGCGGTTCTGCGCGGCGAAGCCGGAAACCCGCACCGAGTTCGGCTTCCGGCACCACGCCGGCCACAGTCTCGACGCGCTCAAGGACGCCGATACCGTGCTGGTGCCCGCTTTGCCGTATGCGTGTGTCCAAACTGGACAGCCCATCCCGGCGAATCTGGTCAGCGCGATCCGAGAGGCCGCGGATGCGGGCGCAAGGATCGTTTCGCTGTGCACCGGTGCATTCGCGCTCGCGGCGGCAGGGTTGCTGGACGGCCGGCGCGCGGCGACGCATTGGATGTACGCCGCCACGCTCGCCATGCTGCACCCGCAGGTCCAGGTGGACGCGTCGGTGCTCTACGTGGACGACGGGCAGGTGCTCACCAGCGCCGGACGCAGTGCGGGGATCGACCTTTGCCTGCACGTCGTGCGCAACGACCTCGGCGCGCACGTCGCCAACGAGGTCGCGCGCCGGATGGTGCTGCCCGCGCATCGCGGCGGCGGGCAGGCGCAGTACGTTTCCGCCACCGTGCCGGAGACCGACGACGCCGGGCTCGGTCCGGTGCTGCACTGGGCGACGCGACACCTCGACCAGCCGTTGACTGTCGAGCAGTTGGCCCGCCAGGCCGGAGTCAGCCCGCGCACGTTCGTCCGCCGGTTCCACGAAGCCACCGGGACGACGCCGTTGCAATGGCTGCTCGACCAGCGCGTTTTGCACGCCCGCAGCCTGCTGGAATCCACTGACCTGCCGATCGGCCTGATCGGCGAACGCAGCGGCCTCGGCTCGGCGGCCAACCTCCGCCGCCACTTCACACTCCGGCTGGGGACGGCTCCGACGGACTATCGGCGCGCGTTTCGCGAGTGAGCCCGATCGCGGTCAGCCCGGCCGCGACGGTCAGGCCGACGGCCGTCCAGCACGCGACCTTTACCTCGGTGGCGAGGAAAACCGTGGTCAGCACAGCGACTCCGACAGTTCCGCCGAGTTGCTGTACCGCGTTCAGCAGGCCCGCCGCCGAACCCGTCTCCGAGGGGCGGACGAGGGCCAATGCCGCAGTGAAGAAGGGCACGGTGAACCACCCGGTTCCCGTTCCCGCGATCGCCAGCGAGAGCAGCAGCGGCCAGCCCAAAGCGATCCCGGCGATCCCCATGGCCAGGAATCCCGCGCCGGCAAAGAGAATCCGGGTGCCGAACCGCGGGACCAGCCAGCGTCCGGCCGCAAAGGACGATACCGCCAGCCCGCACGACCACGGCAGCAACGAGAGTCCGGCGGTCCGGGCGTCGGCGTGCTGGGTCAACTGCAGGAACAGGACGACGACCTGGGTCAGGCCGGTCATCACGGCGAAGAACAGCACTGACGTCAGCAGCCCTGACGGGAAGCCCAGGCCGCGGAAGAGGCTGCGCTCGATCAGGCCGCCGCGAAACCGTTGCTGCAGAGCGAAAGCAACGAGCACGACAATCCCTGCGGCGACGAGGTAACCATTCCACTGAGTGAGGAGCGGGTACACCACGAGCCCGGCGCCCACGACGACCAGCCCGGTCCCCAGCAGGTCGAGCCGCGGCCGGGCGGCGGACCGGTCTTCGGTGAGCAGGCCGGATGCGGCGAGCACAGCGAGTCCGAGCGGGACGTTCACCAGGAACACCGACCGCCACGTCCAGGCGTCGGTCAGCAGGCCGCCGAGGACCGGGCCGCTCACCGCGGCCAGTCCCATCACCGGGCCGATCATGCCGAGCGCCCGCGCCCGGGCCGCGCCGTCGAACAGGACACGGATCAGCCCGATCGTCTGCGGGATCACCAGGGCCGCCGAAGCTCCTTGCAGCGCCCGGAAAACGAGCAGGAACCCCGGCGTGGTCGCGGCCGCGCACAGGGCCGAGGCGAGGACGAAACCGGCCATGCCGAACTGGAAAGTGCGGCGTCGGCCGAGAATGTCGCCGAGGCGTCCGCCGGTGATCAGCAGAAGCGCGAAAGGCAGCGTGTATCCGACGGTGTAGAAGGAGATCGCACCGCCCAGTTCGGCGTGCACCGCGGGCGCGGCGACCTGGACGATGGTGGTGTCGAGGAGGTTCATCGCTTCCGCGACGAGCAGGACCGCCAGCGCGGTCCAGCGGCGTGAATCGTTCATGCCGCCAGCCTGGGCAACGGCCCGGCGAGGTTCCAGCCACCGGCGCGAACGAGCAGAAATCTTCCACTCAGGACAGTGTGGTGCAGAATCAAGCCATGCTCGACGACCTCGACCACGCCCTCGTCCACGCGCTCCAGATCGACGGCCGCGCCCCGTTCGCGCGGATCGGCACCGTCCTGGGCGTCTCGACGCAGACTGTCGCCCGCCGCTACCGGCGGCTGCGCGCCGAAGCCGGACTGCGCGTCGTCGGGCTGGCCGCGCCGCATCGCGCCGGGCAGACGCAGTGGCTCGTACGGCTCACCGTCGTGCCAGCGGTCGCACAGCGGGTCGCCGACGCGCTCGTCCGGCGCACCGACACGACCTGGGTCAAGCTCGCCGGAGGCGGCACGGAAATCTGCGTCATCGTCAATAGCGCCAACGAGTCCGGGCACGGGCTGCTGCTGCACGACATCCCGCGCACGACCGGGATCACCGCCGTCTCCGCGCACCAGCTGCTGCACCTGTACCACGGCGGGCCGGCCGCTTGGCTGGGCCGTGCCGAGGTCCTGACCGACGCCCAACGCCGTCAATTGGAACCGGAAACCCGCGCCACGCCTGCCGAAGCAATCGCAACCGACGCGCCCCTGCTCACCGCTTTGCAACGCGACGGCCGCCTCGGCCAGACCGAATTGGCGGCCATTACGGGGTGGTCCGCCGCCACCGTCGCCCGCCGGATCGCCGATCTGCGCGCAGCGGAAACCCTTTATTTCGACGTGGAGATCGACGCCCGGCTCTTCGGCGCAACGACGCAAGCTCTGCTGTGGATGGCTGTGGCCCCCGCCGACCTCGACGCCGTCGCGACCGAACTCGCCACCCACCGCGAGCTAGCCGTCGTCGCCGCGACCACCGGACCGACAAACCTGCTCGCGCACGCCCTCTGCGCCGATCCCCCGGCGCTGCACCGCTACCTCACCCACCGGCTCGGCGCGCTGCCCGGCATCCGTTCCTGCGAAACCGCGCCGGTCCTGCGCACACTGAAGGCCGCGAGTCCGCTCAGCCGCTGACCGCCTCGTACACCCCGGCGATCAACGCCACGAACGGCACCAGCGACAACAGCACCAGGAATTCCGAGATGTCCAGCAACCGCGACCAGTACGGCGACCGCACCCCGCGCGCGACCCGCGTCGCGTAGAACAGCGACACCACCGCGGCCAGCACCAACGCCAGCCCGACCGCGAGCAGCGCGATCCGCTGATTAGTCGCGATCAGCCAGAAACCCGCCGTCAGCAAGGCGATGAGGCCGAAGCCGACCAGCACCAGCCGCTGCGTGCGGCCCGCGTACGAGCGCGATCGCTGGATCCACGCCGTCCCCACGAGCGCGGCCAGCCCGGCTTCCCACGGCCCGCCGGTGGCGAGCACGATCGACGAGCCGATCACCACCAGTCCGAGCGCCACCAGCAGGCTCGTGAGCAGTGCCTGCGCATACGTGGTCCGTCCGGCCATTTCCACACCGAGCGACGGCTGTTCGTTGGCACGGAAGGATTCCATGTCGTCCGGCACGCGCGGAAGCGGCATCCGGCCCAGTCTCAGCGCGAGCATCGGCGCGACAGCCGCCAACGCCGTCGCCAGCACGGCCGCGACAGCCGCAGCGGCGACCGGCTTCGCGCCAGTCAGCAGCACCACGCCGGTCGCGATCGCGCCAATCCCGGCCGAACCGACGACCGCCACGAAGAACGGCAACCGGTCAGCCACCGAAACCGCGGCCAGCACCCCGTAAACCGTCACCGCCGCGAGCCCCGCGGCAAGCGGTCCGGCAGAAAGCGAAAACATCGAATGCGGTGGCAGCAAAGACATTCCGGCCAGGAACGCCACGCCGACCCCAGCCAGCGCACCAGCCGCGCCCGCGCCCGAATCGCCGTACGCCCGGCTCAACGCGCCGCCGCCGAGCAGCAGCACGATCGCGAGCAGCCCGGTGCCGATCGGCGCGAGCACGCTGCCCGCCAGCGAGGCCTGGATCAGCAGCCCGCCCGTGAACAACAGCACCGCGGCCGCCGTGATCCCGGCTCGGCGAGCGACCTTCGGCCCCCATGTGGTCGACGCGGATTCCCCGACGCTCGCGATCGAGTCCACCACGTCGTCGAACAGCAACGGACCCCGCGGACGTTCACGCGGGGTCAGGTGCAGCACTTCTCCGTCGCGCACCTGCGCGGCGGCCACGGTGAGCCCGAGCGCGAGCGGCGCACCGCCGAGCCGCGACAGCACCCAGCCCGGATGCTCGGCCGACGCCTGCCCGGCCGCCCCGGCGAGCCGGACCAGCTGCGGCACCAGTTCGGCGAACGTGCTCTGCTGCGGCAGCGCGACGTCCACCCTGGCGCGCGGGGTGACGATCGTGACGCGCCGGGTCGACCCGGCGACGGCCGGCGCGCTCACAGCTGGGACCTGGACGCCTCGATCACCGGGGCGAACTTCGCGCTGCTCGCCTCGGCGAGCTTCTGCAGGCCGGCGTTCACCGCTTCGAGGACGATCTCCGACAGCGTGCGCGCGTCGTACTCGCGGATCGCGCGCTGGTCGATGTCGACCGAGGTGAACCGGCCGTCGCCGCGCAGAGTCACGGTCACCTCGTTCTGCCGCGAGGCCGCCTTGACCTCCATCGCCTCGACCGTGCGCTGGATCCGCTGCACCTCTTCGGTCTGCTTGCGGACCTGCGCGAGCAGGTCGTCCATGTCCGGCACGGCATACGGTTCAGTCACCGTCGTTCTCCTTCTCCTGCGGGGTTTCCCGGCGGACGTGCACGCTGGCGACGAACTTCCGGAAGTCGGGGACGAGCGTGCGCGCGTCCTGCGGATCGGCCGTGCAGACCAGTTCCAGCACCACGCGCCCGGCCGGACCGGGCACGGTCAGGAACACCTGGATCTGCAGCAGATCCTGGCCTTCGCCGGTGCGCATCCGCAAGGTCTGGGTGCAGCCGGGCGCGGCGGGGCTGCCGACCTCCTGGCGGTCGAGGACGTCCAGCAGCGCCATCGTCCGGCCGAGCCGCTCGACGGCTTCGTCGGCGATGTCCTTCATCGGCACGGAATCCTCGCGCTGCTGGATGCCGAGCGTGATGTTCGGCGTGAAGTCCGCGACCGGGTTCGGGTGCACCGCGACGAAAACCAGTCCGGGCGCGATCGGGGGCACCGGCGTCCAGCCCTCGGGGACGTCGAAGCCCAGCGGGAGCGTCACCAGATCGGCCATGGCGCTCACCAGGAACCCACATACTGCGCCGCGTCGTCCCAAGCCCCGCCAAGAGCGTTGGCCGCCTCGCTCGCCGCGTCGCCGACCGCGTCGACCGCCGCGCCGCCGTATTCGCTGACCACCGCGCCGACCTTCGGCAGGTCGATGTCGATCTTCGCGCCGAGCCCGGCACCGAGCCCCAACGCGGCACCGGCCTTGAAGTTCATCTTCAGATGCCCGTTGTCATACACGAACTGCCCGTCGAGCTGAGCGCCGATTCCATATTGGACACTCCCGCTCGCGCCGACGCCGACCCCGGCGACATCCGCCGCGACCTGGCCTTCCAGCTTGCCGCCCGCGAAAGCGTTGGCGTGCACGCCAAGCCCGTGGATCCCCAGCTGTCCCGAAGCGCTGACCTCGCCGCCCGCGAACGCGGAACCGCGAGCGCTGCCGTGCGCGACACCGTAGCTTCCGCTGGTCCCGATGTCCTCCCGGAACCCGAGCTCAGCGTGGCCGGAAGCCTTCGCGTCCCAGCCCTGCGAGGAGATTTTCCCGTCGTACTCCGGAATGAAGCCGTCTTGCTCGTGCGCGGTCTTGTAGTAGGTGATCTCGGTAGCGCGGGCGATCTCGCTCTTCAGCTTCGGCTGTCCGAACGGCGTGTCGGCCTTCTTCGGCGCGCGAGTGCCTTCCAAACCGTTCCAGGTCAGCTTCTTCCAGCCGGAATTGCCGAACCACGACGGTGCCGACCGCGGCCGCTTGCGTCCGTCGAGCGTGTCGCCGTTGACCCAGGACAGCGGGCCGTAGTTGCGTTTGCCCAGCTTGCCCGGCTTGCTCATCGGCCCGGCCCACGGCGCGGGGAACAACTCCGCCAGCGCGTCGGACAGCTCGTCGGCGACCTGCCCGGCCGCCGCGACCGCCTGCTCGCCCAAATCCCTTGCGGCGGCGATGAAAGCGCCCACCGCGTTCGGATCCGCCGAACGCGCTTGGTTGATCAGCTGCGTGCCGTACTGCTCGAACTGGGAGACAACCGAATCGACCCCAGAGCGCGCCCATCGCAACAGCTGTCCGGCCATCGACAACCGCTTGCCCTGGTCGGCCAGCTTCGTGCCGTCCTCGGTCAGCGCGTGCGCGACATCGGACGCTGCTGTCGCGTAGGCGGTGTACGCAGCGCCGTCCCAGTCAGCGTGCAATGCCGTGGCAGCGTCCGCGACTTCGGTGGCTTTGCCGGTAATCGTGGACGCGTTGGTGCCACAGCGGTTCGCCGCCGCTTCGAGCGCCGCCGGGTCGCCGGTGACCCGGCGCTGGTATTCGACCAGCACCTGCCGGTAGTTCGACAGCACCGAGCTGACGACTCCGGACGCGTCCACGGCCACCGGCTACGCGCCCTTCGCGTCGATGTCGACGTGCTGCTGGAAGTGCTTGCCCTGGTAGGTGACGTCGACATCGATGTCCACGTCCTGCCCGGCCGGAGCTTCGACCGTCGACTGCCCGGTGTTCAGGTCGGTGTGGATCACGACCTCGTGCGCACCGGTCGACTGCCCCGGCACCGAAGGCGCGGGGGACGGAGCCGGGGCCGGATCCACGGGGATCCAGCTGTTCCCCGGGTTGGCCCCGGTCCCGGCGCCTCCGCCGGACGGCCAACCGCCAGTGCCAATACCACTGCCCGAAGGCCAGCCGCCGTTGGACAACGCGGGCGGGGTGTAGTTCGTGAACGACGGGTTGCCTCCGGGCACTCCCCCGCCGCTGCCGCCGATGGCCGCCTGCCCGGACGCGCTCGCGACCGGCGCGGGCATCTGCGGCGCGGTGACCGGAGTACCCGAGACCGCCGCGTTGCCCGCCGCGCCGTTGGCGTCGGAAGAACCGTGGTGGAACAGCTTTTCGATGTCGCCGATGATCGTCGCGACCTGGGTGATCTGGTTCGCGAGGTCGCCCGCACCGAGCGCCTTCAGCAGACCGCCGACCGCGGTGATGAATCCGCGCAGCGTGGCGCTGGTGGCAGTGGAAAGCGCGACCGCTGCCCCGTAGGTCCACCAGTTCGACATCAGCGACGCGACGGTCGGGTTCACCGCGGCGACCACCGACCGGTACGCCTCCTGCGCCGCCTTCACCAGCGTGCCCGAGACACCGAGCAGTTCAGCGCCCTTCTCGATCACGTTGATGATCTTGGTGAGCTGCTCGAGCGAGTGGGAGATCTTCTGCAGCGCCGATTCCGACGCCCCGCCGGACCAGACCTTGCCGAGCTGGTCGGCGGCCTTGCTGAGCTCGGTGTAGAGCGAGGTCAGCTCGGCGGCCTTGTGCAGCAGGTCGAGGACGTGCTTGGCGATCTGCTCGGGCTGGCCGGTGACGATCTGCGGCAGCACGGTGATCGGGCCGCCGCTGGTCGCGGTGGCGTCCATCGCGCTGGAGTTCGGGAAGAACATCGGCTTCGGACCTCACTTGGTCGGGGGTTCGGGGTCAGACGGAGGCGGGCCGGTAAACGCTGACCTTGGCCAGTCCGCCGAGGCCCGGATCGACAGGGCCGTGGTTGTAGAGGGCGCCGCCGTCCCCGGCGACGCCGATCACCGGGTGGTGTTCGGGCAGCAGAAGCGGCTCCACCACGACGACGTCGCCGCTGTGCACGCCGCCGGGCACGTCGCCGAAGGTGCGCGCGGTGCCCGAATACACCTCGATCAGGCCGACGCGCGCCTGGTTGTCGGCGTCGCCGGCGAGCCAGTCGTTGAAGTCCGCGACGCCGTGGAACCGGGCGTCGGTCAGCGGATGCTCGGCGAGCCTGCCGAGGTCCGCGTCGCCGAGGTAGCGCAGCACGTTGCCGACCGAGGACGGTTCGCCGTGCGCGCCGGCGCTGTCGGTGATCGCCGCCGCGGCGAGGTGCGCGGCGTGCGGGGCTCCCCAGATCGAGGTCAGCGGCGAGGAAGACGGTGCACGGCCGCCGCCTCCGTAGCCGTCGGAAACGGCTTCGTCGGCGCTTTGGTAAGCGTCGGCGCTGTGCTTGACCAGGCCGTTGACCTCCTGCAGCAGCTGCAGCAGCGAACGCACCGCCGTCACCTGCTGCGAGTGCAACGCCTCGTTCGCCGCCGCGACGACGCTGCCGAAACTGGCGAACGTCGTCGGCTGCAGGACGAGTTTTTCCAGGTCTGCGACGGCGTTGATGCCGTGGGCGATGACCGCGCCCACGTTGCCGACGGTGGAGCGCATGGCCTCCGGCTCGGCCCGGTACTCGCCGGTCGTGCCCATGGCTCTCCCTCCCGCTCCGTGCGTACGACGCACCGGTGCGGGGCGTCTGCGCAGAGCGTAAGTTCGCGCCGCCGGGCGAGCGGACGGCAAAAGTACCCACCGCGACCGGACAACAGGCGGCCAAAATACGGGGCATGAGTTCCACCCGCGACCGCCTCGGCCTGCTCGGCGAGCAGCCTGGGGAGATCATGCTGCAGTCCCCGCCGATGCTGCCCAAGAGCGGCTCCGGCGGCGTGATGCAGCTCATGATGTTCCTGCCGATGATGCTCGGCATGGGCGCGATGTCGTTCGTCTACATCGGACGCGACGGCGGGGTGATGACCTGGATCTTCGGCGCGCTGTTCGTCACCGCGATGGGCGGCATGATCGTGATGTCGCTCGGCCGCGGCGGCATGGCGAAGAAGGCGCAGATCAACGAGGAACGCCGCGACTACCAGCGGTATCTCGCCGGTCTTCGCACGCGCGTGCGCGCGGTCGCCGACTCCCAGCGGGCCACGCTGATCGCGCAGCAGCCGGATCCGGCGGACCTGTGGGCGTACGTCGAAACCGACCAGCACTGGGACCGCCGCCGCGCCGACCGCTCGTTCGCGATGGTGCGCGCGGCCACCGGCCCGCAGCCGCTCGCGACGCCGTTGCGCGCGCCGCAGATCGCGCCGCTGGAAGAGCTGGACCCGGTTTCCTCCACCAACCTCAAGCACTTCATCCAGACTTTCTCGACCGTCGAAGGCCTGCCGGTTTCGGTTTCGCTGCGCTCGTACGCGGCCGCGACACTGTCCGGCCGGCGGTTCGACGTGCTCGGGATGACGCGCGCGGTGCTGGCTCAGCTGGTCACTTTCCACTCACCGACCGATTTGCGGGTGGCGTTCTGCGTCGCCCCGGACCGTTCGCACGACTGGGATTGGGCGAAGTGGCTGCCGCACGCCACCGCGCCGGTGCTCGCCGACGCGACCGGCCCGCGGCGGCTGTTCGCCGACAGCGCCGCGGAACTGGCGCGGTTGCTCGGCCCGGATCTCGGCGACCGCCCCGCGTTCTCGCGCCGCGGCGTCTCGGCCGACCTGCCGCACATCGTGCTCGTCGTCGACGGCGGCGACTCCCACGGCGAACCGCGGTTGCTGGCCGAAGAAGGCCGTCTGGGCGTCACAGTGCTGGAAGTCGGCGGCGACCAGCCGCGCGCGACGTCGACCGATCGCTTGCTGAGCCTGCACGTCGCGCCGGATCAGCTCGGCATGGTGGTCCTCGACGGCACCGAAGCGCGGCTCGGCTTCCTCGGCATGCCGGACCGGCTCGACCACGGCGCGGCCGAAGCCCTGGCCCGGATGCTGACGCCGCTGCACCACGGCGGCGCGGTGGTCAGCGAACAACCGATGTCCTCGACCTTCGGCTTGGCCGGTCTTCTCGGCATCGGCGATCCGCGCGACACTGACACGACGGTCACCTGGGCTCCCCGCGCGGCACGCGACCGGCTGCGGATCCCGCTGGGCGTGAACCCCGACGGCCGCCCGGTCGACCTGGACCTCAAGGAATCCGCCGAGGGCGGCATGGGCCCGCACGGCCTGGTGATCGGCGCGACCGGGTCCGGCAAGAGCGAACTGCTGCGCACGCTGGTCACCGCGCTGGCCGTCACGCATTCGTCGGAAAAGCTGAACCTCGCGCTGATCGACTTCAAGGGCGGCGCGACGTTCGCCGGGATGACCAACCTGCCGCACACCTGCGCGGTGATCACGAACCTGTCCGACGACCTCGCGCTCGTCGACCGCATGGCAGACGCGCTGAACGGCGAACTGCTGCGGCGGCAGGAACTTCTCCACGCGGCGGGCAACTACGCCTCGGTGCGCGACTACGAAAAGGCGCGCGCCGACGGTACTCCGCTGCAGCCGTTGCCGTCGCTGCTGGTGATCATCGACGAGTTCTCCGAGCTGCTGTCTTCTCGGCCAGAGTTCATCGACCTGTTCGTCGCTATCGGACGGCTCGGCCGGTCTCTGGGAATCCACCTGCTTCTGGCGTCGCAGCGGCTCGAAGAGGGCCGACTGCGCGGGCTCGACTCGCACCTGTCTTACCGGATCGGCCTGCGGACGTTCTCCGCCGCGGAAAGCCGTGCGGTGCTCGGTGTCGCGGACGCCTACCAGCTGCCGCCGGTGCCTGGTTCGGCGTACCTGAAGTCCGACAATGACACCCTGATCCGGCTCAAGGCCGCGTATGTCTCCGGCGAACTCCCGCCGCGCAGCCGCATTGTGCGTTCAGACGGACAACAACTGGGCGTCCTGCCGTTCACTCTGGGACCGGTTGAAGTACCAGTCGCCGAACAACCCGCCGCCGAGGCTCCGGCAAAGGGAACCGGCGAAACCATCATCGGCGCGATGCTGTCCCGTTTGGAGGGACGCGGCCCGGCCGCCCACCAGATCTGGCTGCCGCCTTTGGCGGAACCGCCCACCTTGGACCAGCTGCTGCCCCCGATCGGCGAAGACCCCCGCCGCGGTTTGTGTCCCCTCGGCTGGGGCGGCAACGGTAAGCTGACCATCCCGGTCGCGTTGGTGGACAAGCCTTTCGAACAGCGTCGCGACATGCTGTGGGCGGATTTCTCCGGCGCGGCGGGCAACGCGGTGATCGTCGGCGCACCGCAAAGCGGCAAGTCGACATTGATGAAGGACATCGCGGCGATGCTCGCGCTGACCCACACTCCCGCCGAGGTGCAGTTCTTCATCCTGGACATGGGCGGCGGCGCGCTGGCCCCGATCGCCGGCCTCCCGCACGTCTCGGGCTACGCCACCCGCCGGGACCCGCAACGCTGCCGCCGAGTCGTCGCGGAACTCGTGACATTGCTGGAACAACGGGAAGAATTCTTCGCCGCGCACGGGATCGAATCGATGGCCGCCTTCCGCAGCCGCCGCGGCGAGTTCACCGAAAGCAGCGACGACCGCGAGTTCGGCGACGTGTTCCTCTTCGTGGACAACTGGACCACGATTCGTTCGGAGTACGAACGCCTGGAAGAACAAATCACCGCGCTGGCGCAACGGGGTCTGGGTTTCGGCATCCACGTCCTGGTCTCGCTGAACCAGTGGATCGGCGCCCGCGCTCAGCTGCGCGACGCCATCAGCACCCGCTTCGAACTGCGCCTGGGCGACCCGGCGGACTCGTCGATCGACCGCAAGGTAGCCCAAAACGTCCCCGCCGACCGCCCCGGCCGCGGCCTCACCGCGGACAAACTGCACTTCCTCGCGGCCCTCCCGCGCATCGACGCGGACCAACGCCCGGAAACCGTCGGCGCCGGCGGCCTGGACCTGGTCCGGCGCGTCTCCGCGGCGTGGACCGGCCCGCGCGCTCCCCAGGTCCGCCTTCTGCCGCCGGAAGTCCCGCTGGACTCCTTCCCCGCCGCTCCCCGCGGCCGGATCACCCTGGGCCTGGCGGAATCGACCCTGCGCCCCGTCCACCTGGACTTCCGGACGGACCCGCATTTCCTGGCCTTCGGCGACGTCGAATCGGGCAAGAGCTCGTTGCTGCGCGCCCTCGTCACCGGCATCTGCGCGACCAACACCCCCGACGAAGCCCTGATCCTGGTCGGCGACTATCGGCGGGGCCTGCTAGGCGTGGTGGACCAACCGCACCTGCTCGGCTATGCCGGTGCGGAGAACACGCTGACGGACCTGGTGAACCAATGCGCGACCGCGATGCGCAACCGCCTCCCCGGTCCGGATGTCACCCCGGACCAACTGCGCAACCGCTCGTGGTGGCGGGGACCGGACCTCTACGTAGTCATCGACGACTACGAACTCGTCGCGACCGCGGGCCGGAACCCCGTGCTGCCGTTGCTGGAATTCCTCCCGCAGGCCAGGGACATCGGCCTGCACCTGATCCTGGCCCGCTCCTCCGGCGGCGCCGGGCGGGGTATGTACGAGGCAGTGATCCAGCGGGTGCGGGAGCTGGGGTCGCCCGGTCTGGTCATGTCCGGCGGCAAGGAGGAGGGCGCGCTGATGGGCGATGTGAAGCCTTCGCCGCAGCCTGCCGGCCGCGGGACGTTGGTTTCGCGACGGCATGGGACGGAACTGGTGCAGGTGGCTTGGACTAAGCCGGTGGAGGACTGAGCGGGGTCAGTCGAGGAAGGTCTCCAGGTTGGTCAGATGGCTCAGGTAGGAGACGTCCCAGTCCGCAGGTACTTCACTGCGGACCCGCCGGACAAGTTCCCAGCCCCGCTCGTCGAAACGCCGCCCCGCTTCTGCCGAGGGGAACGCGGGCGCCGGGTCGGCGTGGTTCAGGGTGGCGTCCCATTCGTCCTGCCACTCCGTCAGGTCGCGAGCCAGCTCCGCGCTCAGCCCCAGTTCCGGCGACGCGGGGTCGGTCGGATTGGTCACCGGGCGCGTATCGGAATCGTAGAACCACACCGCCTCGGCGCCCCACTCCGCCATGATCTTGATCGACCGCAACGGGCTGCTCAGCCGTCGCGCGGGGAGCGACTTACGGCGAGCAGGCCAGGCGAACATGTCCGAGATCCGGTGGAAGTCCCAGGCGCGAAAAACTCTTCTACCTCGTCCGCCTGCTCCGCCGCCCGCGCGGCGACCACCTTCTCCGCCTGATACGGCCAGGCGAGGTTCGGCCCAGGGCCTCCGTTGCGGGCCAGCCATGCTTCGAATCCGCGGAAGTACCCGAGTTCGGCCGCCGCGTTAAACCCGCCGAAGAAGGCGAGGGCTTGCTCCAGGCGGTAAATCCCGTACACGCCGGGACGGTTCAGCACGTCGGCCATGCGTTCGTGCTGGCTCAGCATTTCGGCCTTTCTCAGGGCAATCGCGGATACAGCGGTTCCCAGCGCAGCACGACTGCGCGCATCTCCGGATCGACGAGGTGGTCCCGCATCTCTCCGGCAATCTTGATGAGCTGCTTGACCCGATGCAGCCGGGCGATCTCCGGCGTCGACAACTTCGTCCACCCAGGGCTCAGCCGCTCGCACTCGTCGATCCGCTCGGGCGTGAGCACCGCCATGATCCGCCGGATGGCGTCCTCTGGAGTATACCCCTTGCCAGTAAAGGAAAACTCGGATTTGGCAAGCCCGGTCGACAACATCAACTGCCGGTTCAGCAGTTCGTCCTCCTCGATCAGCCCGTGTTCCTCCACGTAGGAGAGCACGTCACAGGCCGCGCGCAGATACCGGTCCTTCTCCGCCTCCGACCACGCCTGCCCCTCGTTGATCTCTCTCCACAACCCGCTGAACAACAGACTGAGCAACTCGCTCCAGCCCCGCGGATGGGTTCCGTCCGGCAGCCGTCCCCCGCCGATCCACCACTCGAACCGCTCCCGCAACGACAACCTGACCAACCGCGGGATCTCCGGCCACGCCATCAGCTCGGGATGTTCCGCATCGAATCCCGGCACCGAGCCACATCCGGCGGCACGTCTTCGACCGGAATACCGGACCGTTCCAGCAGAACCAGGCATACCCCGAGAAACCCGCGCGCCAATTCCCGGTACACCTGATGAGTCATCACGGAACTGTCGAGCACCGTCCGCACGAACACGGCAAGCTTCGCCGGATCCACGTAATAGAAATCGGCGGCCATCGGGCTCAGCCCGGCGTCGCTGATGTCCAGGTCGAAGTTGTGCGCCAGCGTCACACCCATGTTCGCGAACAACCGGCCGACCCGAAGTGCCGGACTCCACACGTCCTCGTCGTCGACAGTAGTGAAAATGTAGCTCACTCAGCCGCCCCCCCACCTTCACAGCTCAAGGCTCACGTAATTGTACGGAACCACGTCCCACAACGACTTCGCCGTCCGCCGCACCGCCGTTACCTCCGGCCACGCGACCTCGTCGCTCACCGCGAGCGTCACGATCGCGTCGGCGCCGGCGACACGACCCGGCTCGTCACCCGGCGACAACCTCAGGATCATCTCCAAGTGCGCCTCTGAAATCAGCGGCGCGACCACGGAAAACTCAAGCTGACAGCCCACCTCCGCGGACACCCGGCCGTCGCCGTCGCGGCGATCCTCTACCGGCAACGCCGCAGTCAGCGCGTCGAACCCGGCAGCAGCACTCAACCCGCCGGTCCGGCAGTACAACTGGATCTCCCGCGCAACCGGACCGCGGACGGAGAAGCCTTCCGCCGCCGCCAGCCGTCGCAGCGCCGCACGCACCCCAGGCCAGGGAGAACTCCGATCCGGACAACTCCCCGCGAACCAACGCCTCCATCGCGGCAAGCTCCCGCGCCACACCGGAATCAGCGGGCACCTCGCTTCGCTTGGCCCACACCGGCGTCAGCACCGAGTACTCCGCCGCGATGCCCGGCAGCTCCGGCTACCGTCCCGCCAGCGGCCGGGAGCATCCCCAATGTCGCCGGTCACAACGCGTCCAGATCCACTGCGAAACCGGAGCCGTCGTCGTAAGGAACCACATCCCACAACGACTTCGCCGAACGCCACACCGCCGACACCACCGACCACTCGACCTCGCCGCTCAGCGTGAGCGTCGCTATCGCATCCGCGGCGCTGACCCGGCCCGACTCGTCGCTAGGTGCCAGTTCCGCGATCATCGCGGCCACCACCGGGGTACCCGCGGAAAACTCAAGCCGGCAGCCGTCGCCCACCTCCGCGGACACCCATCCTTCACCGCTATGCCGATCCTCGACCGACACAGCACCCGCGGTCAGGGCATCGAACCCCGCGACGGCACCCACCCCGCCAGTCCTGCAGTACAGGTGGATCTCATACGCCATCCGCACACACCGCCGTCAGGGAGCGTTCCTCACCAAGCTGACAATGAGCTTGCAGACAGGCCTTCACGGAAGACCCAGTACGGGAAATTCTTCCTCGACCGCCGCCAACGCAGCCACAACAGCCGCCACCTGCGCGTACTCAATCCCCTCAAGACGGAACAACAACCGGTTCCCGCTCGAATGATCGGCGACCGCGACACCCTCCGCCTCGACCCGTCCGTCCGCGACGGTCACCGTCAGGTCCAGCCAGTCCTCCAGCGACGTCAGCCGCGCGCTGCCGCCGGACTTCGTGCAGGCCGCCAGCTCCTGCCGGAACTCCTGCAGTTCATTGGCCCGCAACCCGGCGTCCAGCCGCGCGGTGAACCCGCCGGACACGATCTCGATCGGGCTGACCAGCCAGTTCCCGTCCCAGAAATCGTCCGCGCCGGGATGCATCCGCCCGCGCACGGCGATCACCAGCCGATCTCCGCGCGCCGCGCCGAACGTTACTGTCTGCATTCCACTCCCCGGTATCTCTCGCTCTGCCAGCATATGCAGTCCACGAGCGAGGGAGCCCCGATGCCCGGCCTGGTCGAACTGGCCTACACCACCGGCGGAGGCGTCGTCGGCGCCGCGCTGACGAACTATTTCACGAAGATCCAGGAACGCCGCCAGCTCCGCGCCGAGGTGTACCGGCGGCTCGAAGCGACCCGCGCGATCTCCGGCGGTGTGCACGAAATCCGGATCGGTTTGCCCCCGAACACCTTGACCAGCCGCAAAACTCTCGCCAACGCACTCGGAATCGCCGCTGTCCTCGAAGACGGCACGGACGCGCACCGCGCCCTCCACGAAGCCCTGTCCGAACTGCTCACCGCGGTCCTGGTCGCCGGAATCCCCCGCCGAGTAGCCGATTTCGCCGCCGGCGCGCACGAACGCGTCCTGGAATGCGCCGTAATAGCGGCGGTCGACCGACGCCTAGGCGGTATCACAGACACCGACCAGCTCACCCAAGCCGCCCAGACCTACCGCGCCGAAACCACCAGCCTCCTGCTCGCCGTCCTCTGGCACCCGTGGCGAGCCCGGCTCCGCACCCGGAGCCGGATCCGCGATCTCCGCGTCGCCGTACACGCGCTGCACCTTCAGCAGGAAACAGCCGTCGCCGCGCTCACCCGTCCGGAGCAAGCCGAAGCCCTCCACCGGCGTCTTGACCCGGACGGCACGCTCCGCGAAACGTGGATCGAAGACCGACTTCCGTAGGTTACCGGATTTCCACATGCCGCCTACGGTCGGGAAATCACCACCGAGGCGGAGGGATTTTCCATGCGTTACGCGAAAGCGGCGGCCGTCGTCGCAGGGGCAGCGATGGCGTTCGGAGTCGGGGCGGCACTCCCGGCGAGCGCCGACACGCACATCATCGGCGGCGGCACCGTGAAGTCGGCCCCGTGGGGCGCCCAGATCTTCTGGGACGACGTCACCGACTACGGCGGCTTCGAATGCTCCGGCACGATCATCGCCTCGCAGTGGGTGCTCACCGCGCAGCACTGCCTGAACAAGGGCGGCATGCACGTCAAGGTCGGCGACGTCTCGCTGGGCAAGGGCACCGAAGCGGCGGTCGACGAGCAGAAGGCCTCGCCCAACGGCGACATCGCGCTGCTGCACCTTAAGTCCGCAGTGGACACCACGTTCATGAAGCTGGCCGACAAGGACCCGGAAAACGGGGCCACCAACCAGATCTACGGCTGGGGCCGCACGAAGGACCAGAGCCCGCCCTCGGACACGCTCAAGACCGCGGACGTCCAGGTGACCGGCGAAAGCACGGACGCCTTCAACGGCAAGGCAATCGCGAGCAAGGGCGTCACCGGCTCGTCGTGGCACGGAGACTCCGGCGGCCCGCAGCTGGCCGACGGCGTCCAGGTCGGCGTCTGCTCGACCGGCGAAAACTCCGGCAGCGACGAACACGGCACCCAGAACTATGCCAGCGTCGCCAACAGCCGAGACTGGATCAAGCAAACCGCAGGCGTGTAACCCAAAGCCGTGAAGGGCTCCTTGAGGGAATTTGTTTCCCTCAAGGAGCCCTTCACGGCTTTTGCGGTACGCGAGGGCGGCCGACAACCAGCTTCCGCAACGCCCCCTTGTCCGGTTTGCCGGACGCAGCAACCGCAACCTCGTCCATCACAGTGAAAGAAACCGGTACGGCAGCATCCCCCAGCTCAGCAGCGACAACCGCCCGCAACTCCCCCTCGTCCACCACACCCCCGGGCGCGGCGACGACAAACGCATGCGCCGCCTCCCCAGTCCGCTCATCCGGAACCGCGACGACATATGCCTGGTCCACGGCGGAATGCGCGGCGATCGCACGCTCGATCGGCCCGGTGTAATGAATCACCGCGTTCACGATCACCACATCCCGGGCGCGACCGGTCAAATACAGAAAGCCGTGCTCGTCGAGTCGCCCGATGTCCTGAGTGCGGACCCAGCCGTCGGCCAGCACCGTCGCGCTCAGCACGGGATCGCGCCAGTACCCCGCGAAAGCCCTTGCGGTACGGGCGAAAACCTCCCCCGTCTGCCCCGCCGGAACCGCACGGCCCGAAGCATCCCGCACCTCCAGCGAGACCCCTTCGACCGGCAATCCGACCGAAGCGATCGCCTCCGGACGCGCAGACACGTCCGCCGTGTCCAGCACCGTCAATTTCCCGGTCTCAGTCTGCCCGTACCCTTGCCGCAACGCGGGTCCGATTCGCGCAAACCCTTCAGCCAGCAGCCCGGGTTCCACCGGAGACCCGGCGACAGTCAGCATCCGCAGCCCGGAAAGCTCGATTTCCTCTTCGCGCAGCACGTCCAGCATCCGATACAACCGGGGAACCGTCACCAGCGCCGCGGTGATGTCCAGCCGCGGCAGAATCCAGGGAAAGTCCGGCAGCCCCTCCGGAATCACCGCGGTGCCGCCAGCGAGCAAACAAGCCTGCAAATGCAACACCATCACCGCGCTGCTCAAAGTCCCGAACAGCAGAAACCGCCGATAGTCCTCGGCCGAATCCCCCGCCCGCTGTTCAAGACCGAACTCCGCCAACGCGTCGAAACGGTACGCGACCCCCTTCGGCACCCCGGTGCTCCCGCTGGTGAATACCACCCAGCCGACGTCTGACGGTTTCCCGCACGGCACCGGTTCTTCATACGCGGCAAGGAGTTCCGGGCCGATCGGAAGCGTCCGCGCTCCCGCCGGAGCCGGCAGTTCGGCGTCGGTCACCACCGCGGCCACCCCGTCCAGCACCGCGTCGAGATGCGCCGCGGGCAGCCCGGACCGCACCCCCACCGCCCGCGCCCCCAGCGTCTGCACCGCGATCTGCGCGGCCCAGCCCTCCGGCGTCACCCCCGTAGCGATCCCGACCCCGTCGCCGGCCCGCACCCCGGCCGCCCGCAACCCGGCCACGAACCGCCCGACGAGATCGAGCACCTCCCCCCGGCGAACCCGCCGCTCCCCGTGCTCGAACGCGACGTCCTCCGGCGCGCGCCGCAGCGAATCCAGCAGCTCCTGGGGAAATGCCATGACACCGTCCTCCCGTCGGGCCAGCCACCAGCGACTGGCCCGGCCAGAAGTACCGAACAGATCTCAGAATCCCCTCAACGCATGCCGTTCACCGGGAAGCACCGAAGGCCGCGCCGTCCGCACTGACAACAACGCGCCAAGCGCCACCACCGCGACCAACCCGGCAGTCGCAGCGAGCGTCCACACATCCGGCCGCACAATCGACTGCCCCCGCATCGCCTGCCACGCGGTAATCACCACGACCCCCGCGTACCCGACGGCCCCAGTCCACACCAGCCGACGCCGCACAAGCTCGCTGGACAGCACCGGATACCGCCGGGACAACGCCACCAACGCGAGCGCCAGCAGCGGCAACGCCTGAATCGCGTGGATCCCCACGAAATGCGTGATCCGCATGTCCCCGCCGACCGTGCTCCAGCCCAGCAGCGGCAACCCCGGCCCGCCGTCCTCGAGACCGACCGTGTGCCCGCCGATCATCGACGGCTTCCCGCCGCCGTCCAGCACCCGCTGCTGCGCCGGGCTGGCCGAGAACATCATGAGCGCCAATCCCATCCCGCCCGCCGCGAGTGCGGTCCCCCACCGCAGCGCGGACGTCAGCGCGCGGTCCGGCAGCTTTTGGAACAGCAGCAGGACGACCACCGCCGCGGTCGCGCCCCACGCGGCGAACGCGCCGGTGGCCAGGAAGTTGCCGATCGTCGAGTCGGCCGGCGTCGCGTGGTTGAAGTGCAGCGGACGGTCCCGGACGAGCACCTGCCACACCAGCAGCGCCATGTCCGCGCCCATCGCGACCGCGAACACGGTGCCCATCCACCAGCCGGCCCGGCGGCCGCGTTTCACGAGCGACAGCAGCCACGCCAGCGTCGGCGCGTACAACGCCACCGAAACCGCGAATTTGAACGGTTTGGCCCACAGCGGCGCGTTGACGAGCGTGCGATCATCCAGCAGCAGCCCGAACACGCACGCGATCAGCAGCAGCACCATCGCCCCGGCCAGCACCCCCAGCGGGCGGTGCAGCCGGAACAGTCGTAATCCCCAGGAAGTCATGCGATCAGCCTGGCCGCCAGCGGGGGGCCGGGCACTGGCGTCGTCCCCCGTCTCGGGGGTAGGGCGCACCCCACCTGTGGGTAATAGTGCCGTCAAAGCGACCGGCAGTTGTGCCGTTTGACCGGACCCGCTCTTTTTCTAGCGTGACATTCACACCGCGCGGCCCGCCGCGCACCGGGATTTTCCACGAGAGGGAAGGAGGTGGCCCGTCAGATGTCCAGTCCGGGATTCCAGGCAGATTCAGCTGCCATGACGCGCGCCGTCCAGGGCTTCGAGGAGACCGCGTCGAGCGCGAAGACGACGATGGCCAGCTTGGAGTCCGAGCTGACCGAGACGCTGCGGAACTACAAGGGCGACCAGGCCGTCGCGTTCTGGGACCTGCAGCGCAGGCTCCAGGAGAAGATGACCGCCGCCGTCCGCGAGCTCGACACGATGTCGCAGCTGGTGCACACCAGCCACGCGAACTACAACTCGGGCGACTCCGACGTGCACCAGAGCTTCCAGAGCGTCAGCCACACCGTCGAGGGCAACGTGATCCCTCGCCTCAACCCCTGAGAGAGGACAAGACACCATGGCTGACGTCGTAGAAATCAGCTTCGGGGCCCTGCAGCACAGCTCCGCGTCGCTCGCCGCCAAGGCGAAGGCGCTGACCTCCCAGCTGGAGCAGCTGCACCAGAACCTGCAGCCGATCACCCAGACCTGGTACGCCTCGGGCAGCTCCGCCGGTGAAGCGGCGCGCGCGTCCGAGACCCGGCTCCGCCAGGCGACCGCCGACATCGTCGCGATCATCGCGCAGTTCGGCACCAAGGTCGGCGACGCCCACGATCTCCAGCACCAGCTGGAGAACCGAAACCAGGGCCTGTTCGCCTGATCCGGCCCCGACGCCGGCCGTCCGGGGCGGGACCACCCCCCGCCCGCTCCGGACGGCCGGCTTTCCCGCGTCCTGCCGCACGAGAGGTCACCGGCCGATGCCCGACCAGTCGTACTACGTCCACCTGGAATCGCTGAGCGACTTCGTCCGGGAGCTGGAAACCCAGATCCACGCGATGTCCCGGCCGAACGACTTCCTGCGCACCCTCGGCGAGCATCCGCTGCTGTTCGGGGAGTTCGGGGAAGCCGCTTCGCTCGCCGACGCCCACCACGCCGCGGTCGCCGAAATGCAGGGCCTGCTGGAGCAGGTCCGCGGGGCGATCACGTTCGCTCAGGACGTCACCACCACCGTCGCCGACGGTTACGCCCAGGCCGACCAGTCGGTCGCGGGCGATCTGCACCAATCGGGTCAGCAGACCGGTCTGCTGGACCCGCTTTTCTCGTTGCTGGGCCTTGATTCCTCAGGGGGTAAGAAGGCATGAGCGGCCCTCGCACCAATTTCGCCGGCTACACCCATCAGCAGCTCTACGCGATGCTGCAGGCGGGCGATCCGACCACCGCGCGCGCCGCGGCCGAACAGTGGGGTTCGGCCTCGCGCGGGCTGTACGACCAGGCGGAGAACCTGTCCGATCAGCTCACCGATTTCTCCAGCTCGTGGACCGGCGGCGCGGCCGATCAGTACCGGACCATGATGACCGACCTGGTCGGCGGCATCCGCAAGGTCGCGGTCACCGCGCAGGGCATGCGCGACATGCTGGAGGACGCCGCGGACGCGCTGGTCAAGGCGAAAACCGAGATGCCGCCGCCGGTCGCGGTGCCGGACGTCTCCCCCGCCGACGTCGCGCTGGCGGTCAATCCGCCGCTGCTCCCGCCGGACACCCCGCCCGCCACGATCGTCGCCGCGACGCAGCAGCGGCAGCAGGCGATCGCCAACGTCGAAGCGCAGCAACAGGCCGCCAACGCCGCCGGCTCCGCGCACGCGAAGGCGATCGTCGTGATGAACAACCTCGCGACGAATTACGACACCGCCGAGGACGCGATCCCGGTTTCGCCGAACGCGGCCGCTCCGCCGCCCAAGCCGGTTCCCGGCGGCGGCGCTTCGACCGGGGGCGCCACCGGCCCGATCGGCAACAGCCCGGACGGCGGGACCGCGGTCGGCGCTCCGATCGACTCGCATCCGCTGCCCACCGACGGCACGCAGGTTCCCGGCTCCCAGCCGGGACACCCGGCACAGACGCCGGGCAGCCCGCTGTTCGGCGACATGTTCACCGCCGGTCTCGCGGCCGCGTCCGCCGCCGCGTTCGGCCGCTTCGGGTCGATCATGCCGAAGGTTCCGCCGTGGGCCTCGGGCAAGGACAAAGACAAGAACGACAAGGACAAAGAGCAGGACACTCCGCCGGGCATCAAGCTCGGCGGCGGCGCCGGTCCCGAGGGCGGGGGCGGCGGCGGGATCCCGGTCGGCGGCGGAGGCGCGCCGTCGATCGACGGCGGCGGCATTCCGTCCGGCGGCGGCCTCAGCGGCGCCGGGGAAGCTCCGGCCGCGCACTCCGGGCTCGCCGGTAACGCGCAGTCGAACGTCCTCAGCGGGCTCGCGGGCGGCGCCGCCGGTGCGGCCGGCGCGGCGGCCAAGAGCGCGATGCCGATGATGCCCATGATGCCGATGGGCGGCATGGGCGCGGGCGGCGACATGGGCTCCGGCAGGCGGATTCCCGCGTGGCTCGTCGAAACCGAGAACGTGTGGGGCCAGCAGGCTCCGGTCGCGCCCTCGGTCATCGGCGAAGAGCCGATCGACCAGCCGTGACCGACGGATACCGGGTAGCCCCGGCGAAACTCGCCGGCGCGGCGTCCGAATTGGACGCTCGCGCCGGCGCGCTCCGGACCGCGCAGCAGGCTGTGGCGGGCGAACGAGTGCCCGCCACAGCCTTCGGCCAGGTGTCCGCGTCGGCCGGATGTGCCGCCGGGCTGGCGAAAACTCTCGGCGCACTCGCCGGGGACGTCGATCAGCGCGTCGTTCGCATCCAGGTTCTTCGCGACGGCCTCACCGCTTCCTCGGCGGGATACCGGCGCGCCGACGAGCAGGTCGCGGCGATGTACCGCTCGCTGCTGCCCGAAGAAGCCGTTCCCTCCGCTGGAAAATCCGCCAGCAGCGGCGGCTGGGCCGGGACTATCGCGGCCAATCGCATGAAGGTTTCCGACGCGCTCGCCGCCGAACGGACCCGTCTCGCCGGACTGTCCGATCCGGACGACATCGCCCGCTCGCAGCGGCGAATCGCGCTGTACCAAAGCATTCTCGACGACCACCGGCAGATCCTGCGGTTCGACCCGTCCGGCAACGGCCGGATCGCCGAACTCGTCGGGACGATCCAGCCGGGCACGCGCAACGTCGGGCTGTTCGTGCCCGGTGTGCACACCCGGATGGACACCTTCCAGTCCTACGCCGACCTCGGCCGCAGCCTCGTCGCCGCCGACCCGAGCGGCCGGACCGCGATGGTCGTGTGGGCCGACGGCGTGTTCCCGCAGAACGTCACCACCGAGGGCGCCGAAGCCAGCTACGCCCAGACGATGGCCCCGAACCTCAAGGCGTTCGGCGACGAACTGCGCGGCCAGGTCGACACCCAGACCGGCGGAGCCGCCACGATCACCGCGATCGGCCACAGCTACGGCGGCGCCACCGTCGGGCTCGCTGACCAGCAAGGCTTGCCAGTGGACCGGGTACTGCACGTAGAGTCGGCGGGCATGGGACACGGCGTATGGAGCCCAGCAGACCTGCCGCCGAGCCAAGCCGGCGTGCAGCGGTACTCGATGACCGCCCCGCTGGACCCGATCATCCTCGCCCAGGGCAACGCCGGGGCACTGGAATGGACCGGCATCGGCCATGGAGCCGACCCGGACACTTTCCCCGGCGTCACCGAACTCACCACCGGCCGCGACGCGGCCGGAAACGTGCAGTGGGGCTTGTCCTCGCACAGCGGCGTGCTCAAACCGGGTTCGGATTCGTGGGAGAACATCTACGGCGTGCTCACCGGCGGCCACGTCACTGAAGCGCCCGTGCCGGTTCCGGCGGTGCTGCCGTGATCACGCGCGAATTGACGGATCTGGCTGCCGAACTGACGAACGTCATCGACAGTGTCGCGGAGGCATTCGGCTCTCGCGCAGTGCCCACAGTGGACGGTGAGCTGGACTGCGATCCCGCGCAGCCGGGGCATTTGGTGTGCTGGCAGTACGGGGTCCGGCTGGAGGACAGCCCGGGTGCGTTGCGGGTGCTGACCGAAGCGGTGCGGCCGACGTTGGAAGCGGCGGGCTGGGAATCCTACGATCGCAGCACTTATCGTGAGGTGATCGGACGGTTTTCGCGTGAGGGCGCGGATTTCAGCGTGCACATCGCGCGCGACGGACGCGGAGTGGCCATCATCGGCTCGACGCGGCTCGTGAGTGTTGATCCCGGTTAGAACCGGCCGCAACACTCACGACACCCGCCGCCGAAGCAGCGCCGCCAACCTTCGCACGCGACAAACTCGGGGTGCCCGCCGTCAGCTCCCTCCGTCTCGTGAGTGCTAACGCCCGTTAGAACCGGCATTGCCACTCACGAGGCCCTCAGGCCCGAAACCGCGACGGCCGCCATCCGCGCCGCCGCCCCCGCCGGAACGCCGCCACCCCGATCCCCGCCGCAGCAGCCGCCGCGACCCCGCCCACCGCAACAACTCCCGCCGCGACATCAGACGTCGGCCGCGCCTCCGCGGCCGCCGGAACCACCGCGGGCAACTGAGACCGCACCGCAGCCGCACTCGGGCCGGGCGCGTTGGCGGGCAACGTCGACGACACCGCGGCGTAAGCGTCGAGCATTCCCCAGCCCCGGCGCGGATCGTGCGCCCCGGACGGCGGCCGGGAAGCGGTGAGCGTCAACCGGTTCACCACCTGCTCGCCCTTCAGCTCCGGATGCGCCGAACGAACGAGCGCCGCCACCCCGGCGACATACGCCGCGGCCAGGCTCGGGTCGGTGATCGGCCACCGATGCGCCACCGCGCCCCCGCCGCCTGCCGACGTGCTCACCAGATTCGCGCCAGGCGCGGCGATTCCGAGGTAATCCCCGGCTTCGGTCTGCACCGGCGCGCCGGATTCGTCGGTCGAGCCGACCGCGAGCACATCCTTCGACGCGGTCGGATACGTATGCGCCCCTTGCTGAGTGGCCGCCGCGGCCGAAATCACCACGGCACCACGAGACTTCGCGTGCTCGAGCGCCGCACCGAGCGCCGGGCTGTCCGAACCCGCCGGGACCGCCACGAGAATCACGCCCGCGCCGCGGTCGACCGCCGTCTCGATTGCCCCGGCCAGCGCGCCCGGATCACCGCCGCCGTCCGAGGAGGAACCGTTGCTTTCGGTGTAGCGCAAGGGAAGCAGCTTCACTCCGGGCGCGACGCCGGTGAAGGTGGTCTCGTTCGCCTGCTGCGCGCCGACGATGCCCGCGGCGATCGTGCCGCGGCCGTCGCAGTCGGAATCCGCGGTGCCCGCGCCGCCGAGCACTTGTCCCGGCCCGAATTGCGCGTTCTGCTTGTCGACGCCGGTGCCGATCACCGCGACGGTCTGTCCCTCGCCCCTGGTCAGCGCCCACAGCCGCGGCGGATTCACCAGCCGCTGCCCCCAGGACACCGCGCCGGTGTACGGGCCGGACGGATTCGCGCACGCGGCCGCGCGGGCCGAGGCCGCCGCGCTGGGCAGGCCGAGCACCACGAGCGCGGCCACCGCTCCGGCGGCAATTCCCCGCACCGCGGCCCCCTCCCCTTGTCGGACAAGGAGATTCTAGTGGAGAGCGGGCCGCGGCGACAGGGTTATCGCAGGTCCATCCCGAGATCGAGCGCGGGCGAGGAATGCGTGAGCCCGCCGACGGAGAGATAGTCCACACCGGACTCGGCGTACGGTCGCGCACGATCTAGCGTCAGCCCGCCGGACGACTCCAGCCGCGTCTTCGGCGACACCTCGTCCCGCCGCGCGACCGCCTTCACGCACTCCTCCGGCGTGAAGTTGTCCAGCAGCACCTCGTCCGCCTCGGCGGCCAGCGCCTCGTCCAGCTGAGCCAGGTCATCCACCTCGACCTCGCACGGCAGCTGCGGCGCGTGTTCCCGCGCCGCCGCCAGCGCCGCGGTGACCGAACCGGCCGCGACCACGTGGTTGTCCTTGATCAGCACCGCGTCGCCGAGACCCATCCGGTGGTTCACGCCGCCGCCGCACCGCACCGCGTACTTCTGCAGCAACCGCAGCCCCGGCGTCGTCTTGCGCGAATCCCTTACCGCAGCACCGGTTCCGTCGATCGCGGACACCCACGCCGCGGTCGCCGTCGCCACTCCGGACAGCAGGCACAGCAGATTCAGCGCCGTGCGCTCCGCGGTCAGCAATCCGCGCACCGGACCGCGCAGCACGAGCACCGGCTCCCCCGGGACGGCGGGCGAACCGTCCTCGCGGATCGAGACCACCTCGTAGTCGTCGCCGAGCACCTGGTCGAAAACCGCCAGCGCCAACGGAATCCCGGCCACGACACCGGCGACGCGCGGCGTCAGCTCCGCCACCGCACGGGCGTCCGCCGGGACTGTGGACGCCGTCGTGGCGTCCGGCCCGTACCGCAAATCCTCTTCCAGCGCGGTAGTCACGACCCGCCGCACGTCCGCGACGTCCAGCCCGTCCACCACCAGCGACCGCACGACCGCTTCGGAGAATTCCCCGCTCATGCCACCCCTTCCAACGACGTCGCCTCGACCAGCACCGGCTGTCCCGACGGGCTCAGCCGGATCAGCTGACTCCGCCGCAGCCCCTCGTCCCGCTCGGGGAAGTCCGTCCGCACATGACATCCCCGCGATTCCGTCCGTCGCTCCGCCGCCGCGAGCAACGCCTGCGCCGCCACGGTGAGCGCCGCGTCCTCGACCGCTCGGTGCGTCCACAACGGACTGTCCGTTGTCGACAAATCGAGCGCCGAACCCGCCGCGGCGAGCCCGTCCGCGTCCCGGCCGATCGCCGCATACCGGCTCATCACCCGTTGCAGCACATCACGTTCCGCCGCCGGCGCGACCGTCCTTTCCGGAATCCGGCCTCGCGCCGGATCCGGCAGCAATCCGGCGGCCAGATCCGCGGCGACCGCCTCCGCGGTCCGCTGTCCGACGACCAGCCCTTCGAGAAGACTGTTGGACGCCAGCCGATTCGCCCCGTGCAACCCGGTCCTTGCGACCTCGCCCGCCGCGTACAACCCGCGCACGCTCGACCGTCCGTCCACAGTGGCCACCACGCCGCCGCACGCGAAGTGCGCCGCGGGCGTCACCGGAATCGCGTCCACCGCCGGGTCGATGCCGAGCACCGCGCACGCCGCGTGCACCGTCGGGAACCGCTTGGCGAAGCCGGGAATGCCAGTGGCGTCAAGGAAAACATGATCGTCGATGCCGCCGGGAGCCAACAGCTGCCGCCGGGTGATCGCCGCCGCCACGACGTCGCGCGGGGCCAGATCGCCGAGTGGATGCACCCCGGCCATCACCGACGCGCCCGCGCCGTCCACAAGCGTCGCGCCCTCGCCGCGCACCGCCTCCGTCACCAGCGGACACCGCCCGCGCGCACCCGGCGTATACAGCACCGTCGGGTGGAACTGCACGAACTCGATGTCGGCGGCCGTCGCCCCGGCACGCAAAGCAAGCGCCAGCCCGTCACCGGTCGCGATCTCCGGATTGGACGTCGCCTGGTACAACTGCCCGAACCCGCCGCTGGCCAGCACCACCGCGGACGCGCGCACCACACCCGGCACGCCGTTGCGGTCGAGCACCGTCACTCCGGCCACCTCGCCCGCCGGCGTGCGCAGCGCGTCGACCGCGATGTGGTGCTCCAGCACCGGAATCCGCCGCTCGCCCGCTTGCGCCACAAGCGCGCGCTCGACCTCCGCCCCGGTGGCGTCGCCGCCCGCGTGGATCACCCGGAACGCACTGTGCCCGCCCTCGCGCGCCCGCGACAGCCCGCTCGAGCTGTGGTCGAACACCGCGCCGTTCTGCCGCAACTCGGTGACCGCCGCCGGACCGCCACCGACGATCGACCGCACCGCGGCCTCGTCGCAGATCCCGGCTCCGGCCGTGAGCGTGTCCGCCGTGTGCTTCTCGACCGTGTCGCCCTCGTCGCGCTCGCCGTCGAGCACCACGGCCACGCCGCCCTGCGCCCACCGCGTGTTGCCGTCGGCGACCGCCGCCTTCGTCACGACCAGCACGTGCAGCCCGAGTTCGCGAGCCCGCAGCGCCGCCGAAAGCCCGGCCACGCCGCTACCGATCACCACCACATCGGCCCGGGCTTCCCAGCGCGGATCCGGTGAGGTTTTCGCCTCATCGGCGTTAACTAGGCCGCTCATTCCCCACCGCCAGGCTGCCCGATTTCGATCATCCGCTGCACCGAGGCACGCGCCCGCGAAGCCGTTTCCGGGTCGACGTGGACCTCGTCCGCGCCCTCGGTGAGGCTCCGCAGCAGCGCGGCCGGGGTAATCATCTTCATGTACCGGCACGAGGCCCGGTCGTTCACCGCGCGGAAGTCGATCTCCGGCGCGGCCTTGCGCAGCTGGTGGATCATGCCGATCTCGGTGGCCACGAGGACCGAGGTCGCCTTGGTGTCGCGCGCCGCGTGCACCATGTCGCCGGTGGACAGGATCTTGACCCGCTCCGGAGCCACCGCGCCCTCGCCTGCCAGGTAAAGCGCCGAGGTCGCGCAGCCGCATTCGGGGTGGATGAACAGGTCGGCGTCCGGGTTCTCCTCGGCGCGCGCGGCCAGCTCGGCCCCGTTGATCCCGGCGTGCACGTGGCACTCCCCGGCCCAGATGTGCATGTTCTCGCGCCCGGTCACGCGCTTGACGTGCGCGCCGAGGAACTGGTCCGGAAGGAAGAGAACTTCCTGGTCAGCGGGGATGGAAGCGACGACGTCGACCGCGTTCGACGACGTGCAGCAGATGTCCGTCTCGGCCTTGACCTCGGCCGTCGTGTTCACATACGAGACGACCACCGCGCCCGGGTGCTCGGCCTTCCACTCGCGCAGCTGGGCGCCGGTGATGGAGTCGGCGAGCGAGCAGCCGGCCCGCGCGTCCGGGATCAGCACCGTCTTCTCCGGAGCCAGGATCTTCGCCGTCTCGGCCATGAAGTGCACGCCGCAGAAGACGATCGTCGACGCGTCGCTGCTGGCCGCGATGCGGCTGAGCGCCAGAGAGTCGCCGGTGAAGTCCGCGATGTCCTGGATCTCCGGGACCTGGTAGTTGTGCGCGAGCAGCACCGCGTCGCGCTTGCGGGCGAGCTCCCGCACGCGGGCGGCCCAGTCGGCGTCCGCCTCGACCCCGCCGTAAGGGGTCAGATCCTGGTCAAGCGTGGTGGTCATGTCTTCGGCCCTCTCGACTTTCGCCGGCCTAGGAACCGGATCGACCCCGGTTCCTCCCCATCCCGGTTTTCGCCTTATAATCGAAAACCGTGCGAAGCCATCTTAACACCCGAGCCCCCCTCGCCCACGAGGTTCTGGCGGCAGTCCTTCAAGTGCGCTCCGACACACTGCGCGTCCTCTTGTGGCGCCGAGCACTAGATCCGCACCTAGGCCGCTGGTCGCTCCCCGGCGGCCGGCTCCGCCCCGATGAGGACGTCGAAACCTCCATCCGCCGCCAACTCGCGGAGAAGGTCGACGTCCGCCAGCTGAAGCACGTCGAGCAGCTTTCCGTCTTCAGCGCCCCGGACCGCGTCCCCGGCCCACGCGTCGTAGCGACCGCGTTCCTGGGTCTAGTCCCCTCCGATGTCGACCCAGCAGTCCCCGAAGACACCGAGTGGCACGACGTGAACGCCCTGCCGCGCACCGCGTTCGACCACGAGGCCATCGTGCTGCGCGCCCGCGACCGCCTGCGGTCGAAACTGAGCTACACCAATCTGGGTTTCGCGCTGGCCCCAGAGGAATTCACCATCTCCGCATTGCGCGGCCTGTACTCCGCCGCACTCGGCTACAAGGTGTCCGCGACGAACCTGCAGCGCGTGCTCCAACGGCGCGGTCTGCTGGTCCCCACCGGACACACCGCACCCCCCGGCCGGACCGGCGGACGACCTGCGGCGCTGTTTTCTTTTGCCGCGAAAGACATGCACATCACCGACCCTTTCGCGGTCCTGAAGCCCCCGCCGCGGCGGTAAACACGAACTGCGCCAGCGCTCCGCAGCCCGTACCGTGGACCGCGTGACCGAGCCAGAGCAGTGCCCCAGCGGGACGGCGACCCTGCCGTTGTTCCCGTTGCAGACAGTGCTGCTCCCCGGTACGCACCTGCCGCTGCACATCTTCGAACCGCGCTACCGGCAGCTCACCGCGGACCTGGTCACCGGCAACGTCCCGGAGCACGAGTTCGGCGTGGTCGCCCTGCGCGCCCCGCTCGTCCGCGAGGTCAGTGGTTTGGACCACGTGTACGGCGTCGGCTGCAGCACGATCCTGCGCGAAGCAAAACGCCTCCCAGACGGCCGCTACGACGTAGTCACCCGCGCCGCGCGCCGCTTCCGCCTGCGCGAACTGCACCGAGCGTCCGCGCCGTACCTGATGGCTGTCGTGGACTGGCTCCCCGACGACCCAGTCCCCGCCACAGCGGAATCGACGGCCCGCCAACTGGCCAAGGTAGCCCGAGCCGCCCACCAGCGTTACTGCGAAGCCGCCTGGCACGCGGACGACTGGCACCCGCCCCACGACGACGCCGACCTGGGCGAACTCGCCTACCAACTAGCCGCGGACTGCCTGTTGCCACTGGAGGACCGTCAGCTGCTGCTGGAGGAAACCCACCCCCTGCGCCGGCTGCGCATAGTCTGCCGCCTGCTCACCAGGGAAGCCGGATTCCTGGAAACCCTGGGCGCGGTCCCGCTTCCGCCGACCGAACTGGCGACCTTCACCAAGCCCGCCGACCTGAACTAGCTCGGGCGAGTGCCGTGAGGGCCACCTTCACGGACTCTGATTCCCTCAGGGTTCCCCTCACGTCCCCAAAACCGCACCAGCGCACCCAACTCGAGGTGCACCCAGCCCCTCCCCCGCACCCCGATACGAAGCGTCCCTGCGGTCTGGGGGTGGGGTTGAAAGCAAGAATTACGCCCTGGAAAAAACCCCCCCA